>CAVEPF010000088.1:0-10923 GCA_963617645.1 Anaerotignum sp.
ATTTATATCCGTTATACCATGTTTTAATTTCATTAAAATTTCTATTATATTTTAAACACAATTCCTTAACTTCATTCTCTGTAAATCCAAAATATGGAGTTAAACAATCTGCATCTAGCATATTATATTCTTTAAACATATTTAATGTTGACTGAGTAGAATAACGTTTTATTGGAAGTATACCAGTCATATACACTAAATCAATACATGCTGAAACAGAACTTGATTTAAATAAATTTCTTAAAAATTCAGTGTATTCTTCACATAATTTTGCGTTGGTTTCTTGTTCTCTATATATAACATCCCATTCATCTATTAAAATTATAAATGTTTCCTTAAGTTTTGAGTATATTTCATTAAACGTTCTAGCAAGATATGTTCCATCCTCTTGATTAAATTCTAAATTTATATCACTAAATTTATTTTTTAAATCTAGATAAATATATTCTTTAAGTTTTTTTACGAACATATTTTTATCATTTAAACCAGTGTAAAGTTCTGACATATCAATCCAAATAACATTGTGTTTATTTAAATGTGTAAAAAAAGAGTTGTCATTTTCTATCTTAAGACCTTTGAAAAGTTCTTTAGAATCACAGCCTTTAGAATAGTAAGCGTTAAGCATTGATAATGCCATTGTTTTACCAAAACGGCGTGGACGAGTGACACACATAAATCGATCATTTGTTGAAATTAAAGAATTTGTTTCTTTAATTAATAAAGACTTATCAATATATACCTTAGAATTTAAAGAATATTTAAAATTAGTATTATCTTGATTTAAATATTGCGACATATTATCACCTACTTTTGTCTATTTTTTATTTATTATTATATCACATATTACTTTTTTTTGTCTACATGCCTATGCTAACCACTATTTAAACTGTATAAGATATATTCATTATTTCTTTATGCTAATAAAAGAAAAATGCAAAAAATTTTTAAAACTTTATGCATTTTCATAATTAAATTATTTAGTTAAAGAATAGAAATTAGTCTTTATGTTTCCTGTTTCAATTAATATTGAATTTTGATTTAATTCAACAATAACTTCATCACAAATTTTATAAACTATTTCTTTAGAAATATCTTCAATTATTACAACAATAGTGTCTTCATAAGTTAACGTATCAGTCTCATCATTCCAATAACCTTTAGCACTAGAAATTGTACAACCACCAGTATACTTAATACATATTTTAGTAACTTTTTCTACACATTCATTATACGGAATAATTTGTGTATACGTATCTTTATCATTTGTTCCTATATATAATATATATTTAGTCGTATAATCTTCTACTTCTGATTTCTTATTAAGTGTTAAAATAAGTGATACAAAAGACAATATTAAACTTATAAATGCTACCAACGAGATAATAATTTTAAATATTTTATTATTTTTATTTTCCATATTAATTGACTTCAATTTCCTTTATTAAAACTTCATTACCACATACTAAAAAAGTTTTATCACTATTACAATAAGGACAAATTCTACCATACTTTACTGTTTCATATTCTTTATTGCAACTACTGCATTTAGTAAAAGCTTTTATTTCGTTTATAATCAATTTACAATCATGCATATAAGTGCTTCTATTAACCTTAGCCCAGTCAAAACAGTCCACAAAATAGGTAGGTACAATCATAGAAACTTCTCCTATTTCTAATGTTAAACTTTTTACACTTTTAACATTATTTTCTAAAGCAATCTTATCCACTTTTTTTATTATATGAAATACAACGCCAAGTTCATGCATGATTATTTTCCTTTAGTGAGACACGTACTCTTTTTTGATAATTTTTATATTTCCTTAAATATTCTTTTTCTTCTTTAGTTTTTCTTCTTGTAAGTATTTTAACTACACGTTTAGCTTGATATGGCAATATATATTTAAATTTGTCTTCACTTCTTACCATATGTGTACATTCAGGATGATCTCTTACTAAGTGTATTGCATCAAAGTCACATTTTGTAGTACATACACCACAGCCTATACACTTATTAGGGTCAACTATAGACATACCACAACTTAAACATCTACTAGCTTCAACCTTTACTTGTTCTTCTGTAAGGGACTCATGCATATCCCTAAAAGTTGTTTCAAAGCCTTCTTTTAGATGTGTTTTATTACGACTTGATTTATCATAATCTGCTACAACAATATTAGATTTATCAAGAGATATATAATCATTTCTATTTCTACCAATAGTTAAACTAGTATTTGGTTGAACAAATCTATGAATAGAAATTGCAGCTTCTTTACCTTGTGCTACAGCATCAATTACATACCTAGGGCCTGTAAATACATCTCCACCTACAAAAATCGAAGGGTCATCTGTTTGGTATGTTAAATTATTAGCTTGAGGGTAACCATTAACTAATTTTACATTTGTATCATTTAATAAATCATCCCAAACAATCTTTTGTCCGGTAGCAAATACTACTCTTTTACAATCTATAGTTATAGTATCAGATTCATCATATTTAGGATCAAATTTATTATCTGCATTATATACACTTACACATTTTTTAAGTATTATTTGACGCACATTACCGTTATCATCTTTTATTATTTCTTTAGGACCATAAGAATTAATAATTTCTATATTTTCTTTATGTAATAAATCGATACTTTCTTTGCTTGCCTTCATATCGTCTTTAGGTTCAAGACAAATCATCTTAACATCTGCACCAAAACGTTTTAATGTTCTGCTAGCATCAACAGCTACGTTACCGCCACCAATTACAACAACATCTTCTTCAACTTTTTGTTCTTCATTTTCGTGCGCACTATGTAATAATTCTATTGCACTACTTACACCTTTTGCGTCTACACCTAGAATATGTGGAATATTTGCGCCTTGACATCCTATCGCAATATAGAAGGCTTCATATCCTTGTTTTTTTAGATCACTAATAGTTATATCGCGTCCCACATTAACACCTGTTTTAATTTCAACACCAAGTTCTCTTATAACATCGATTTCAGCTTTTACGACATCTTTTTCAAGTTTAAATGAAGGTATACCATAAACCATCATTCCACCAGGTTCTTGATTTTTTTCAAACACTGTTGGTTTATATCCTTTTAGTGCTAAAAAGTAAGCACAAGAAAGACCCGCAGGTCCTCCGCCTATAATTGCGACTTTTTGTTTAAAGTAAGGAAGAGGAATTTGTCTTGCCGGACTTACTGGCATGACAATTTTTGGGATATATTTAGTTGTTTTTAAATCTTCCATAGCTACAAACTTCTTAATTTCATCGATAGCTACAGCTTCATCAATACTAGCTCTTGTACAAGCATCCTCACAAGGATGATAACAAACATGTCCACAAATAGCAGGAAATGGATTATTATGTTTAATCAATTTAAGCGCATCTAAATATCTTCCTTCTTTTGCCATTTTTATATAGCCTTGAACTGCAATATGTGCGGGACACATTGTTTTACATGGTGCAGTACCTGTATCGTAACAATTTATTCTATTGTTATCTCTGTAATTAGGATCCCATTTATCAGGTCCCCAAATTTTGTTATCAGGAAGTTCGTGACGAGGATATACAATATGACCTTGTTTAGTACATAATTTTTGTCCTAGTTTTACAGCTCCTGCAGGACAATATTCAACACAGCGACCACATGCTACACACTTGTTAGGATCAACATGAGCTGTATAAGCACTACGTGACATATTTGGTGTATTAAATAATTGACTTGTTCTAAGTGCATTACAAATATTAACATTACAATTACAAATACCAAAAATCTTATTTTCTCCGTCAATATTTGTTATTTGGTGAACAAATCCATTTTCTTCGGCCTTTTTTAAAATTTCCATGGCTTCTTCATAAGTTATATCGTGTCCCTTACCAGTTTCTCTACAGTAATCCGCAAAGTCACCAACCCCAATACACCAACCATAATTATCGTCACCAGAGCCTTCACCTAAAGCTTGTCTGCTTGATCTACATGAACATTGACCTACACCAATTTTATCTTTATATTTTTTAAGCCAATATGAAAGATGTTCTAAATCGACACTTTCATTTTCAAACTTAATTGCCTCTTCAACAGGTATAACATGCATACCTACTCCAGCTCCGCCTGGTGGAACCATTTGGGTAACTTTTGCAAGAGGTAAATAAGTCATTCTTTCAAAGAAAGAAGCTACAGCAGGATGTTCTATAAGACGTTGATTTACACAATCGGCTCTTTCTTCCATATTAAACATTTCTGCAGATCCTGGTACAAACATAGCTAAAATATAACGCTTTTCACTTTGTGGTGCTGTTCTACCAAAGTGATCATAATGATTACCATAATCAAATTCAAGTAGACCAACATAAAGCATATCATCTAATAACTTTTTAAACTCTTCTTTATTTTTAGCCTTATCAGGATTAAGTTTGCACATTTCATCAAAAGTATATGGCGTTCTTAACTTCATTGATAAACCAACATCAGCCATATCTTCAGTTAGTATTTCACATAGTCCCCAATACTCAGGGTCACTTACCTTTACACCAAATAATTTATGTTTTGCAACATCTGTGATTTTTCTTCCTAATTTAATAATTTTTTGATTAGGTTCTTTATCATACATATGAGGTGTAGGAACAGTATCATATATAGGAACTATATCATCAATTTTAATCTTTTTTCCCATTCTATCTTCCTTTCACTAAACTAATTTCTTCTTCTAACCATTTAGTAAACTCTAAAACACCTTCGCCAGTTCTTGCACAAATTTGAAATACTTTAGCATCTTTGTTTCTAAAATGTACGTTTGAAATACATTTTGAAACATCAAAATCAAAATATGGTAAAACATCAATTTTGTTAATTAAAATAACATCACAAACTGAATACATTAAAGGATATTTTAATGGTTTATCGTCTCCTTCAGGAACTGATAAAATAGTAATGGATTTATGAGCTCCTGTATCAAATTCTGCCGGACAAACTAAATTACCAACATTTTCTAATATTACTAAATCTAAATTACTAAGGTCTAAATTATCAATACCTTGTCTAGTCATACTAGCATCCAAATGACACATGCCACCTGTATGTAATTGAATAGATTCCACCCCTGTTGATTCTTTAATTTTTTTAGCATCAACTACAGAATCAATATCAGCTTCCATAACCGCAATACGATATTTTTCTTTAAGTAAATTAATAACACGTGTTAAAGTAGTAGTCTTCCCGCTTCCAGGGCTTGCCATTACATTAAGCAAAAATACTCCTTTATCTTTTAAATATTTTCTTAAATCATTAGCTTCATTATTATTATCTTCAAAAACGCTAGATTTAATTTCAATAACTTTTAAATCTTCCATAATAAAACCTCACTTTTTCTTTATCCTTTTTTAATATTTTACCATATTATAAGAAAATTATAAAATGCTTAATATTTGTTAAAAAAATCTAGCAAGTTAAACCTACTAGATTTCTAAAATATTAGCATAAAATATCTTTACATTTTTCGTGTTTATTAAACCAATTAATTGCGTAAGTACATGTAACACGTGCCTTATACCCACGAGCTTTGATATCGTTATAAGCCTCTTCTAAAAGCTTACTAGCTATTCCCTTACCTTGTAATTTCAAATCTACAAAAGTATGATCAATATTAACAATATTTTCTTCTATAAATGGATAAGTTACGTAACCTAAAACCACATCATCTTCTATATATTCTACCTTGTTATCTAAAACTTTAAACATAAATTTCTCCTAGTTCTAATATTTATTGTATAACAAAAATAATTTATTTTTAACATTTTCTTTATTTTAATTTGACTAGTATTTCTTTTTCCCTTAAAATATTACTAACTTTAAAGGAAAAATTATGAAAAATAAAAATTTTATTATTAAGTCTATATTATTTGTTACTTTATGTATAATTTTCATTATACTAGGAAATATATTTTATAAAAGAACATTATCTCCTTTTGAATATGTTACGAAACACAAAAGTGAATCTAATGAAACTTTATTATATGAAGAAAAACTAGATAATAATCTAGCTATAGTATTTTATAAAAATGATAAGGATGAATACTATTCTTCTTTATTAAAATATACTATTACAGGTTATACAACAATTGGTAATAGAAAAAATGCAATTGTTGACAATTTAGTAATTGATAATATTACTTTTGATACATTTAACTACAAAAAAGAAACATATACATTGTGTTTTGCACTCACAAAGAATATAGATACAAACGGAATCTATTTTGACGACACACTAGGACATATTAATGTAACAATCGATAATACACTAAAGATTGTGTGGTATATAGGTTCTACATCTACAAAACCTATAATAAGTTTTAATGAATAATGGGAAGTTTTAAACTTCCCATATTTTATTTATTTACTTCGATATTTTTTTCTTTGTTAATACTAATATCTTCTACTTTATTAATGATCGTATTTTGATTTTTTAGAACATCAATACTTATAATGTTTTTTATTTCAAATTCAAAATTTAATTCTTTAGCATCGCATTCAAAGCCTAAATGAACGTCTTCACGCTTCAATTTAGAGTTATACTCGACAATGTCTTTTCGAATTCTAGTATATATTTCTTTATATCTATCTTCATTATTAATTTGTTGACGAGCAAAGTTCTCATTTTCAATTTTTTCAATCTGACGAATGTTATTTTTAACATGGAAGAAATTTAAAATTCTATCTAATAAAGTATAATTTTTTCTATTATATTCTTTTTGATCATGTTTAATTTTAACAGGAACAATTCGAGGAATGATTTTACTATTATCTTCAACAAGTTCTACAAGTTCTATCGCATGATTACCTTCAATTACCTTTTTAGCAAACTCTGTGTAAGCCTCGTTATTATCATCACTAAAGCTTGAAACAGGTTTTCCGTCTACAAACAAACACTTAAGTGCTCTGTTTGTTGGATTATAATTTTCTGTTGGTGAAATATTATAAATCTCAACTAAATTCATTAAGTATGATTTAATTTTTAACATATCATCACGATCTATATTTTCTTTTTCACAAATATCATAAATACGAGGATTAAATTCTAATTCAATTTTTGTAGGATTTGTCAAATAATTTAGATATGCATCAATTTGTTTATCACTATAATGTGTATCGTACTTAGTAGGATTTTGTGAATCATAGATGTTGTTTTTTGCAAGCACATCAGATAAAAGTAGGGCCATGTTTGCATTTATTGTTGAAAATTGACTTAAAAACTTTGATTTTTTAAATGTATTAATTGTTTCATTATAATATTCTTTATTAAACTTAGTAGATATATTAAGTCCTAAACCTTGATCAAAGTGATAAATATACATTATATTAAATACATCATTAACACTAAAATTAGATTTTCTAGTCATGAATTTTAAATCAAGATTATAGTAATCTAAAACATGTGAATAAATATTATCATAATAAGGTTTAATTTGGTCATAATAATATCTTTCATATTTATTTAAACCTAGATTATCTTTTTTTAAATCATCTTTATGACTATTTTCAAATTCAGGATCATCTTTAGGATCAAACGCTAATTTATCCATAAATTCGTCTAAATATTTATCATATTTCTTCTTATTAAATTCTGTTTTTTTACCATTTTTTTCTAAGCAAGCAAAATAGTAAGGAAGAAAAATATTATAAAGTTCTCTAATATCAATGAATTTTTTAGCATTCTTACATACTTTTTCATATCTCTCTTTATTACTTCTTATGTAATTGTCAGTATACGAACTTATCTTTTCATATCTTTTACAACCAATTTCAAAATTCTTTAAATTCTTTTTAACATTAGTATTAATCATCTTTTTTGTCTTTGGCATAGTTATACCTCGCTTTACTTGTTTTAATTATAAAACACAAAGTAGAACAAGATTTAAAATTAAGCAAAAATGCCCAAAGATGAACAAGTAAATATTATTAAGAATAAACTGAATACAGAGACTACTGAAGTCCATACAACCAGTTGCCCAGCTAGTTCTTCATCATTATTCATTTCACTAGCCATAGGAGCACTTGAGGTGGCTACAGGTGTACCAAAAAGAGCTATTAAAGCTGGGAAACACATTGAATTACTTACATTTAATAAATTGTTTTTATTAATAAAATATACTGCAAGTAAACATACTACAGGAGTAAATATAACACGTCCAACAACACCGTATGTAATTTGTTTTCTAAGTTTTGAAATTGCACTAAATTTAAAATCTCCGCCTAGTGCAATAAGTGCTAATGGACTTGCCATTAACTTCAAATTATTAATTGTTGTATATAAGAATGGTAAATTTGTCTTTATTGTAAATAATGGTGTATCTCTATTTATTGATAATAAAGAACGTATTGCTAGAGCAAAAATGCCTAAAAATACACCAATAATTAATGGATTTTTTATAATCTTTAGCATTATATCCTTAACACTTACTTTTTTTGTATCTTCTTTTATAAATATTGATAAACTTATAATTGCAAGTATATTAAATAAAGGAATAGATATCGCACTAATAACTGCTGCAAGTGCTACAGGTTCACTTTGCCCATTTGATAATGATTCAGCAAGTGATACACCAATTATAGCAAAATTTGATCTAAATACACATTGAAGTATGACACCTTTTTGTTTATCATCTTTTACAAATAAAATTACAAATAATAATCCAATAAAGAAAATTATAAGTATAGCAATTACACAAAATAAAACAATACGCCATTGTTTAAAAATTCCCGATATATCAGACACGTTATAAATATTTATAAATAACATAGCTGGTAAACACAATTTAAAACATAATTTATTTGCCATCTTCCAAAATGATTCTGGTAATAATTTAATTCTATTCAAAAAATATCCAATTAAAATTAATAAAATAATTGGTAAAACAGCATTACAAGTAAATGCTAAATTTTCTAAAGCTCCTAGTATCATTAGCATGTTTCCTCCTTTATAACTTCTTCTCCGATTTGTCCATCAAATGAAACATTTTCAAGTGTTAATTTAGATACATTTAAACAATATATTCCTCTTTTTTTTGCCTTTATAGGATGTTCCATCATACAAGGAATTCCTTCACGCGCATCTTCCTTATAAGAAAATGAAACATTTTTAAACTTAACTTCTTTAATAGGCATTTCAGGTAATCCTAAAAATACTCCTGCTGCAAATTCTACATTAGTGCATCTCATATTAGAAAATGTAAATGAACCTAAAACAGGAGTAAATTCGTCAACTGCAAGTTTTTTAGTTGTCCAAACGTATTCGCTGTGTCCTCCTTCAGGCCCCATATTATAATATGAATTTATAACAAAAGGTGTTAAAACATTATTCATAATAATATTATCAAAAATAACATTATCAATTTGTCCTATATTACCTCTACCTCTACGAGTTTTAATTCTAAGCCCTCTATCAGTGTTTTCAAATATACATTTTCTAATAATTATATTTTCTATACCACCACTAGATTCTGACCCGAAAACTACACCACCATGTCCTAAACACATCAAATTATTTTCTATTGTTATATTTTTAGAAGATATTTGATACTTTTTAGCAAGTTCATATGTTCCACTTTTAATAGCAATACAGTCGTCCCCAACAGAGAATTTACATCCCTTAATTAAGACATTATCACACATATCAGGATCTATTCCGTCTGTTGTAGGCATATTAGGATTATTTTTTATAAATAAATCTAAGAAATTTAAATTTTTTGATAAATATGGATGTATTGCCCAAGCTTGTGTATCGTGAATATATAAACCAATAAGCGAAATATTACTTGCTTTATATGTAAATATAGAGTGACCTCGCCAAGCAATTTTTTGTACTCTATGATTTATATACCAATCGCTTTCTCCTGCTCTTCCGTCTATCTCACCTTCTCCATATATTAAAACATTAGAAACATTTATGAAGTTTAGTGTTGAAGCAAAATTATTTACTTCGTTCCCTTCCCAAATACCTACACCACTATTTTTAGGGTGTATTGGATATTTTCTTCTATTAATTTCGCCTATAAGTTTTGTGTTTTTACACAAATATACATTAATATCACTTTTTAAATACAAACTTGTAACTAAATATGTACCTTTTTCAATAACTAGAGTTCCACCTTTAGGAGTTAACATAATAGCACTTTGAATAAAGTTTGTATCATCATTAATTCCATCTTTAAATGGATTAAAATCAGACAAATAAACTGTCTCTTTTTCTTCTAGTGTATGTATTTTAATCTCTTTAATAGCTTTAACAACATATTCTCTATTAGGTTTTAGGTCAAATATAGTAAATACATTTCTATTTTCTTTTCTTATAAAATTTGAATCTAAATATAAATCAAATTCGCGAGTATAATAAGGGCATTCATTTTCCAATTCAATAGTAACAGAACGCGACGTTAAACTTAATATTTTCATTTTTTATCACCAATTGCATTATAATATGTGCTATATAAACAAGCGGAAAAACTAGCACAAAAAAAATTGGTTTTGGAAAAAGTAGCACAAAAAGATTTTATTAGATATTCATCATAATATATTTTTTTATTGAATATTATGGTATTATTTTATGTAAATAGAGGTATAAAATGATAATTAAAAAATGTTTAAAAAACTTTTTACATAGTTTTGTATATTATCTTCCTTCACTTGCACTACTTTTAATTTGTCTTCTTATAGGCATTTCTTCTTTTATAAAAAAGTCAGAAAATAATATAAATAATCTAATAACTTTATTAGATTCTGAAATAGGTGAAGCTAATAATTTTAATATATCAGAATTAAAAAATTCCATCATTAATTCATTTAAAGATTTACCATGGAATAATTTTTGGACTACTATTACCACAATATTTTCACATGACTTTTTAGTAAATACTTTAACTAAAGC
>CAVEPF010000089.1:0-518 GCA_963617645.1 Anaerotignum sp.
ATATAAAAATAAAGAGAAGAATATAAATAATCTTTTAAATATGAAAAGCTATAAATTTAAAGTTTTTGATACTGAAAAAAGAATACATAAAATTGTTATTTTATATCCTAATGTTTCGCAAAAGATTTATTTTAAATCTAAAGTTGAAGGAAGATTTATTTATCCTTTATCTGAATTTCAAGGCGTTAAAATAGCAGAATTAAATGAAATTGAAAATGTATTCTATGGTCAAATAATGTAAATAAAAAACTAGAGTTTAACAAGTTTGTCTTGTATAACTCTAGTATTTTTTTTATTTTTGGCTAAGTAATTCTTTAATTTCAGATAATAATTGATCTGTAGTAGATAATTTATTAGCTTCAGCTAAAGCTTTTTCTTCGGCTTCTTTCTTAGCTTTTTCTTCCGCAGCTAGACGAAGAGCCTCATCATCTAAAGCCTTTTGTTCTTTCTTAGTAAGCTTTAAACCCTTTTCTTGTTTTTGCTTAGCACGAATTAAAGTATTATTAATTCCTTGACTA
>CAVEPF010000089.1:608-1202 GCA_963617645.1 Anaerotignum sp.
TAACATTATTAAATGCACGAATAATTAAGAATAGTACGAAGGCAACTAATAAGAAGTTGATAATTGAACTGATGAATGCACCCCAGTCGATATAGATAGAATTAGCTAAATCTAAAACAGCATTACCTGCTTCATCAGTTGTTTCTACTCTTACAAGAACTGTGTACATTTTATCAAGTGCATCACTATCTCCACCACAAGCATAATAAATTACCATATTAATAATTGGTTTTAATATGCCACTTGATAAGGCTGTAACTATTGCTGTAAACGCACTACCAATGATAGTACCAACAGCCATATCCATTACGTTTCCGCGCGCAATAAACTTTTTAAATTCTTCAAAAAATTTTTTCATACAATTATTCCTTTCTACATAAAAATTATACTATTTATTTTAAAAAATTCAATTAATCATTGTTAATAAATAATTTTGTTGTATAATTTTTGCGGTGATACTATGTTTTTAAATGCATTAGATGCAATTTCCTGGATTGAAAATATAAAAAGAAAAAATCCTCGTGAAAATTTAAATAGAATGAAAGAATTTATGGCTCTTTTAGGAAATCCTCATAAATCATATAAAACAATACA
>CAVEPF010000089.1:1212-9562 GCA_963617645.1 Anaerotignum sp.
ACAATACATATTGCAGGTACTAACGGTAAAGGTGCTACCGCAGAATTTTGTTCATCTATTTTACAAAATAAAGGATATAAAGTTGGTAGATTTGTTTCACCATATATTTTGCGTTTTAACGAACGTATTGTTATAAATCATAATGAAATAAGTGATGATGAACTTTTAAGACTTACAAATTATATATATCCTATTGTATCTAAGTATAACGAAACACATGATGATATTATTCCTTTTTTTGAAGTTGTTTGTGCACTAGGATTCTTATATTTTAAAGAACAAAATTGTGACATTTGCGTAATAGAAGTAGGACTTGGCGGAAAACTTGATGCTACTAACATAATTGATTCTAAAGTATGTGTTATCCCTTCAATCGGATATGATCATATGAAGACGCTTGGCAACACTTTAGAAGAGATTTCAAGTCACAAACTTGGAATCGTTAAAAAAGGTGCACATTTAATTACAGGGGTAGATATATGTTTACACGAATATTTTAATAATTATATAAATAGTGTAAACGGAACTATAACTTATGTTGATAAAGACAATTTGCATATTAAAACATCACTTAATGGTACAAAATTTACTTATAAAGGTATAAATTATTTTACAAATTTAATTGGTGAATTTGAAGCACTTAATGCAAGTTTAGCTATTGAGGCTTGTAAATATATTGATCCTACTATAAATGATACACTCATAAACAATACGATTAATAATGTTTTTTGGCCAGGTAGAATGGAATTAATTTCAAATGATCCTGTTGTGCTTCTTGACGGAGGACATAATATTAGTGCCGTAGAGGTCGTTGTTGATTCTATTAAAAAACTAAATTTAGACAAAAAAATAACTATTTTATACACTTCACTACATGATAAAGATAGCACTAGTATCTTAAAAAAATTAGAAGAAATTAGTGATAATTTTGTAATTACAGAAATTGATGACTCAAGAAAAGAAGAAGCACGTGTTTTATATGATAAATTAGAAACAAAAAATAAAATAATCATAAAAAATGAATTTGAAGCTTATGATTATATAAAACAAAACTTAAAAAATGACGAAATGTTACTTATTATTGGATCTTTGCATTTTGTTTCAAGTTTAAGAAGTTATATTAAAAAATAGAAAATAATAAAAAATCATCCTATTATATAAGGGTGATTTTTTTGAAAATAGATGATTTAAAAGATTATAACAAACCAATTAATAGATTATTAAACGAAGGTGTTGAAACACTGTCTAACGAAGAGCTTCTAGCAATAATTATTAATGCCGGTACAAAAAATATTTCATGTATAGACATTGCTCAAAACATTTTAAATTCATTTGATAATTTAAATGACTTTTTAAATTTAAATGTATCTAAATTAATTAAATTTAAAGGAATAGGTAAAAAGAAAGCTGCTACTATAGTAGCTTCAATAGAATTAAATAAGCGAGCAAGTTTTACTATTAAAGATAGAGAAAGAATTGTTACAAAGGATAGATTCTATCAAATTATAAGACCTAAAATTATAAATTTGAATGTAGAACATATTTTTATTTGTTATCTAGATGCTAAACTTAAAATGATATTATTAGAAGAGATTAAAGGAGGAACACCAACTCATGTAATTTTCCCTTTTAGAAATATTATAAAGAAAGCTTTAGAAATAGATGCAGTTAGTATTCTTTTAGCACACAATCATCCTTCAGGAGATACAATGCCTAGTGAAGATGATATTGTTGCGACCGAAAAATTACTTATTGCGCTAAAAAATGTTGAAATAAATTTACTTGATCATATTGTAGTTAGTAAAGATGATTATTTTTCAATATTTGATCTTTTAGAAAAATAAAAGAGGCTTTTAAGCCTCTAATTATTCTTCGATAATTGCTTCTACTGGGCAAACTCCTTGACAAGCACCACAATCGATACATTGATTTGGATCAATAACTGATTGAGTATCTCCTTCAGAGATTGCACCAACAGGACATTCGTTAATACAAGCACCACATTGGATACAAGTATCTGTTACTTTTCTAGGCATTAGTAAAATCCTCCTTTGGTAATTAAATTATATCATTAAATACACATAAAATTCAAGATTTTAAAGCAATTAATAATTGATAAAAGTATACTTTTTGTGTAGAATATAAGAGAACTTTAAAAAGGAGATGTATACTTTTATGTTTTTAGTTGATGTAACTGGTGGATCTATCGCCGGAATGATTATCGTTCCTTTAATCGTAGGACTTCTTGCTGGATTCTTTATTTCTAAAGCTGTTTTTAAAAAACAATTAAAGAAAAATCCACCTATGAATGAAAAAATGGTTCGTGCTATGATGAGCCAAATGGGACGTACTCCTAGTGAAAAACAAGTACGTGCTGTAATGCGTTCTATGGAAGAAAATAAATAAGACTTGTAAAAGTCTTTTTTTATTGGTGATTTATTATGAATTTTAAAAGAACAAATACTAAAATTTCATTACTTGATGATTATTATTCTCATTTTGATGAAGATCATAGATTAAAGACAAGACACGGAAACGTAGAATTTGTTATTTCAAGAAAATACATTTTAAATGTATTAAACAACGATTTATCTAAAAAAGTATTAGATATAGGTGCAGGAACTGGTGCTTATAGTATTGATTTGATTAATCGTGGATTTAATGTTACTAGTGTTGAACTTGTAGAACATAATATTAATGTTTTTAAAGAAAAATGTCCTACAGCAAATGTAATAAAAGGTAATGCTCTTGATTTAAACATGTTTTCTGATTCTACTTTTAATGTCGTACTTTTATTTGGACCTATGTATCATTTGCTTAAAAGAGAAGAAAAAATAAAAGCTTTAAGTGAAGCTAAAAGAGTATGTAAAGATAATGGGTATATTATTACTTCATACTATATGAATGAATATGCTATTATAACTTATGGTTTTATGAAAAATAATATTCGTGAAGCTTTAGAAAATAAACAAATTGACGAAAACTTCCATATGTTAAATTTAGATGATGATTTATATTCTATGGTTCGTCTTGAGGATATTAATTCATTTAATGAGGAATTACGATTAAAGCGAGAAAAAATTATTGCATCTGATGGTGCAAGTAATTATATTAGACCCTATTTAAATAAGTTAAGTGAAGAAGATTACGAACTTTTTATTAAATATCAACTTTCCATTTGTGAAAGAGAAGATCTTTTAGGTGCATCCACTCATTTAGTAGATATAGTTAAAGTTAAAAAAACACAGAGCTAATTACTCTGTGATTTTTTATGTATTTTTTCATATAATTTAGCTTTGTTTTCAGTATGATTTTTAATTCTTACAAAATTTGTTTTGTGTCTATAGGTTATGATAAAACCAAGAACTGTATACATCAAACATGTAATAAGTTCAGGTTTACCCCAAATATACATTAGACCTAAACTTTTATCAGTGAAACCAAAAATATATTGTATCCAACAAATAAGAATTGCCCACCATGCTGCACTTACAGAACCTATTGAGACATAACCAATAACTAGTACACAAAATGCAAATATAATTAAACAAGTTAAACCAGATACAGGAGTAAGAGACAATAATATTCCTAGGCTAGGTGCTACAATTTTGCCACCTTTAAATCCTATATAAATAGGAAATAAGTGACCAAGAGCTGCACAAAAACCATATAAAATAATAGGTACATTATTATCAAATATTCTAGTGTCAAAAACATATTTTACAAGAAGTAGGACTATTCCACCTTTTAAAACTTCTAAAATAAATACCGGAATTCCAATACGCAACCCAAAATTTCTAATTGTATTTGTACTTCCTATATTTCCACTACCTAATTTTCTTATATCTTGATGTTTAAATACAAGTCCAAATATAAGTCCGAAAGGTATAGCACCAATTAAATAGGCTAATACTAAAAATAGAATGCTAAATAATACGTTATTTACAGTACTAAATAAAATCATAATATCACCACTTTAACAATAAAATTATATTATTAATCAATAAATTTATCAATATGACAAAAAAATATTAAAATTAAAATTTATTTATGATAAAATTATTTTTGTAATTATAATTTGTATTGGAGTGAGTATATGGCAATTGATAAATATAATGCTGATACGATTGAAGTATTAAAGGGATTAGATCCTGTTAGAAAAAGACCTGGTATGTATATAGGATCAACCGATTCTAGAGGTCTTCATTATCTTATTTGGGAAATTGTAGATAATGCTATCGACGAAGCTTTAGCTGGATATGGTAAAGAGATTAAAGTTGAATTAAATACTAATGGTTCTGTTACTGTAACTGATAATGGTAGAGGTGTTCCTGTTGGTATAAATCACGAAACTGGAAAAAATTCACTTGAAGTTATATATTCAATGTTACATGCTGGCGGTAAATTTGGTCAAGATGGTGGATATAAAGTTTCAGGTGGATTACATGGTGTTGGTGGTAAAGTAGTAAATGCTTTATCAACATATATGAAAGTTGTTTCTTCTCGTGACGGGAAAATGTATTCCATCGAATTTAAAGATGGTGGAAAGAAAATACATGATGTAGAAGAAATTGGTGAAACTAAAAAAACAGGTACTGAAGTAACATTTAAACCAGATCCTTCAATTTTCTCAACTGTTATTTTTAATTATGATACTATTAAACAACGTTTAAAAGAAGGAGCTTATCTTATCAAAGGTCTTAAAATGATTTTAATTGATCATAATAAGAATAAAAAAGATGAGTTCATGTATGAAAATGGTATTGAACAATATGTAGCTGATTTAAACGCCGGTAAAGAAACAATGGCTCCTGTTGCCTTCTTTGAAGGTGTAGAAGGACCAATTGGTGTAGAAGTTGCTATGCAATACACTACAGGTTTTGATGAGACATTAATTTCATTTGCTAACAACCTTCGTACAATGGACGGAGGAAGTCATGAAATAGGATTTAAAACAGCTGTTACTAAAGCTTTCAATGACTTTGCTAGAAAATTTAATTTAATCAGTGCTAAAGATGATAATCTTGATGGTAATGATTTAAGATGTGGTTTAATGGCAATTGTATCTGTACGTGTTGAAGAAAGTGTACTTGAATTTGAAGGTCAAACAAAAGGAAGACTTGGAACTCCTATTGCAAAAACTGCTGTTTCTAATGTTTTATATGATAATTTGATGGCGTACTTACATAAAAATAAACAATTAGCTGAAGGCGTTGTTGAAAAAGCTATTAAAAACTGTAAGGCTCGTGAAGCTGCTAGAAAAGCTAGAAATCAAATTAGATTAGATAAAAAAGATAAAAAAGAAATTAATTTATCATCTAAGCTTTCTCCTGCTCAAGGTAAAAATAAAGAAATTAATGAATTATTCTTAGTAGAAGGAGATTCTGCGGGTGGTAGCGCTAAAAGCGGAAGAGATAGAATGTTTCAAGCTATATTACCGCTTCGTGGTAAAGTATTAAATACTGAACGTGCGAACGAAGAAGATGCACTTGGAAACCAAGAAATTGCTACTATGATTTATACTATAGGTGCAGATTACGGAGATAAATTCGATTTAAAGAAGTGTAATTATAAAAAGATTATTATCATGACCGATGCCGATGATGATGGCGCCCATATTCAAATTTTACTTTTAACTTTCTTCTTTAGATATATGCGCCCATTAATTGAAGATGGTCGTGTTTACTTAGCTGTTCCTCCTTTATTTAGAGTAACTAATAAGGGTGGTAAAAACAGTTTTACAAAATATGCATACACAACTGAAGAGTTAAGTGAAATAATGAAGAAATTAAACAAAGATCAAACATTAATTTCACGTTTTAAAGGACTTGGTGAAATGTCAGCTGAACAACTTTGGGATACAACAATGAATCCTAAATCAAGAACACTAATTCGTGTTACTCTTGAAGACTTTGATGAAGCTGAAGGTGAGATTGATTTATTCATGGGTGACGATGCAGCTAAAAGAAGAAACTGGCTTGAAAATCATGTTCAATTCTCTCTTGAAGATGAATATGAAATTGATAAATTAGACTTAAGTGGGGAAGGAATTTAATTATGGCAAAGAAAAAAGATATAATTGAAGAATTAAATCAGTTTGCAGAAGAAACCTTCCAACATGAACGTCTTGAAGATGTCATGGGTGATAGATTTGGTAGATATTCTAAAGCTATTATTCAAGAACGTGCAATACCTGATGTAAGAGATGGTTTAAAACCAGTTCAAAGAAGAATCTTATTTGGTATGCAACAACTAAAACTTACATCAACTGCACCATACAAAAAATGTGCTAAGGTTGTAGGAGATGTAATGGGTAAGTACCACCCACATGGTGACTCATCTATTTATGAAGCCTTAGTTCATATGTCTCAAGCTTGGAAAATGGGCGTATGTTTAGTTGATTTACAAGGTAACAATGGTTCAATTGATGGGGACGGTCCTGCTGCTTATCGTTATACTGAATGTAGATTATCTAAAGATGCTGACTATATGTTACAAGACATCGAAAAGAAAACAGTCGAAATGATTGATAACTTCGATGGTGAAGAAAAAGAACCTATAGTTTTACCTGCAAGATTTCCTAATATTTTAGTTAATGGTGGTATGGGTATTTCCTCAGGTTATGCTACATATATCCCTCCACACAATATGAAAGAGGTAGTAGATGCTACCATAGCTAAAATTGATAATCCTAATTTAACAATTGATGAACTACTTGAAATTATGCCAGGTCCTGATTTCCCTACAGGCGGTATTGCTATGGGAAAAGAAGGCATTAGAGAAGCTTTCTTAACAGGTAGTGGCACAGTAGTTGTAAAATCTAAATATCATATTGAAGATATTGATTCTAAAAGAAAAAGAATTGTTGTAACAGAAATTCCTTTTGATACTGTTAAACAAAAAACAGTTGAAAAAATTGAGCAAATCAGAATTGATCATAAAATTGATGGAATTGATGAAGTTAGAGATGAAACTGATAGACAAGGTTTACGTATTGCAATCGATTTAAAAGATGGTGCAAATACTGACGCTATTATTAAATATTTATTTAAGAATACAAATTTACAATCAAATATAAAATATAACATGGTTGTAATTCATAATATGTGTCCTAAACGTTTAGGCGTTTTAGAAATATTATCAGCTTATATTGATCACCAAAAAGATGTTGTAACTAATCGTACTAATTTCTTAAAAGCTAAAGATAGTCATAGATTACATATTGTTGATGGTTTAATCAAAATGGTATCTATATTAGATGATGTAATTAAAACTATTAGAGCAGCACAAAATAAACAAGATGCAAAAGAAAAATTAGTTGCTAAATTTGATTTCTCCGAAATTCAAGCTGATGCTATTTTAGCTATGCAACTATATAGATTATCTAATACTGACGTTGTACAATTACATAATGAACATGATTCTCTTATTAAAAATATTGAAGGATACGATTCTATTTTATCAAGTGAGAAAAACCTACTTAAGGTTATTAAGTCAGAATTAAAAGAAATTAGCGATAAAATTAATCAACCTAGAAGAACTGTAATTGAAGATGTTGTTAGCGATTTAACAATTGATGAATCAAATCTTGTTATTGATGAAACAGTAATGTTAATTGCTACTAGAAAAGGTTATCTAAAGCGTGTTACTCCTAAAGCTTATAATGCCGGTTCAATCAATACTTTAGGCGAAAAAGATGCTATTATATTAGATGAAGAAGCTTCAACAAAAGATATTTTATTAGGATTCACTAATAAAGGTAATTTTGTTTATATACCAATTTATAAAATTGATGAATGTAAACTTCGTGATCGTGGTCAATTCTTAAATAACATATGTCAAATTGATCCAAGTGAAGAATTTGTTAATTATTTTGTAATTAAAGACTTTAACGCACACTTAAATGTATTAATTGCTAGTAAGGAAAACTTAATTAAACAATGTTTAATTCAAGAATTTAACGTTTCTAGATTCTCTAAAGAAGTTAAATGTATGAAATTAGCTGAAAATGATTTTGTTGTAAGTGTAGATATCACTGATAATCCATGTGAAATAATCACTTGTTCAACAAATTGTGAAACACTTCGTATGCGTGCAAGTGATGTTCCTCTATACGGAAAGAATGCATCAGGTATTAAGGCTCAAAAATTAAAAGATGGCGAATATTTAGTAGGTGCTGTTTATGCTAATAAGAATGATGATATCTTATTACTAACTAATAGAGGTTCAATTAAACGTATCCCTATTCTAGATCCTAAAGATAAAGATGCATTATATTTATCTACACGAGGCCGTAGTGGAGACAGACAAATTAAACTTATTAAGACAAATCCTATTATTGCTTATGATA
>CAVEPF010000090.1:0-3481 GCA_963617645.1 Anaerotignum sp.
ATCATGCATAATTATACTATAATTTTATTACATTTTTATCTTGAAATTTATATCATTTCAATGTAATTTCAATCACTTACACCATACTTATTAATAAAATCCTTCGAATATTACATTAACATTTCAGTTTAAAAAAATCATTCAACAAATTCATTTTAGGTCTCATCTATAACATCCCAATATCCACCTTTGTCTGGACCTTGATGCTTGATAATTCCTTTTTCTTGCAATTTATTTAAGTGATGTCTAATGCTTCCTTCAGTCTTATTCAAAATTAATGCAATATCTTTTCTTGAGATTTTGCCATTACTTTTTAGTATTTCTACAATCTCTTTATCAATGTTTTCTGGTTGTTTTCTATCAGTTTTTTTGGTAGCAGTATTAAAACCGTCGCGATTAAAAGGAATAACCACGTTGATATAAAAATCAGAAAAAATATAAGCATCTTCTCCATAAATCTTTACAACCGATGGCACTCCATGTCCACTTTCTTCCGCAAAATTACAAGCTCTAAAGATATCAAACAATTGTTTATTAACTGGTTCACTTTTTCCTCTTAAAAATTGTTCTTTTGTTAAAGTTTTTGGAATACCTCCAAAAGATTCAATTTCTAATCTATCCCTATAAACATAAATACCCGGATGATTACTTTCGCTCCACTTATTATGTACACATGCATTTATCCAAGCTTGTTCAAACGCTTCCGTATCAAACATTTTTATTTCTTTTCTAGGTGTAGTTTCCAAATTTATAAACGTTTGATTGATTGAGTTAATATAATTCTTTGCCTGCTCCATAGCTAATAGCAAACATTTTCCGCCAAACTCCTCTCTACTTAAATATTGTGTCTTGTCATTAGATGAGAATGTGGCAACATTAATAACAATATCATTTTTATCAGATAGTATTTCAGCTAGATAGTTATATTCACCATTCTTTGTTAATAAATGATAATTATCTAAAAATGTATTTTCCGAAATATGGTTATCATTAAATAGAAGATAATTCTTAAGAATTTTAAAAGTTAAATCTTTTTTCCTTGAAGGAATATCTATTATATTTTGTTCATGAATTTGTAAAGATTTAATAAATCTATCCTGAATTTCTTCAGGTAGTAGACTTTTGCAAGATGAACCAATACGAACATAACAACCAGTTTCAGACATACCATACTTTTTAATATAAAATAATTGATTACCTTTCTTTACCTTAATTTTGATAATATTCTTTCCTTCAAGCGTTTCGTGATATTGATTCACAAATGAAACACATCTTGGTGATATTTGATCTGTTATGACATCAGAAATTTTTCTCATGTTTTCGTCGATATTATTCATCCCGATGATTTCGCGGTTGTTTTTTATACCTAAATAAATAGTCCCACCATCAGTATTCAAAAATGCAACAATCTCCTTGGCTAAAGAACTATTTAAAATTTCTTTTAATTCTATATTATTATCCTCATCAATAAACATATTCATATCCTCCTACAATTATATTATGTCATAAGAACAACCAGAAAACAACCAGAAAACAACCAGAAAGTTTTATTAATCATACACTTAATAAATATAATATTCGTACTTTTGATTATGAAAACATTCTTTTTATCATTGATTCGGGTTTTTCATAAAAAACCTTTATCAAAAAGAGCAAAGAAAAAAGAACGACTTCGCCTATATTTAATCGATTTATGCTTAAAACAAAAAAAGAGTCCTTAAAAATGAAAAAAGGACTGATATTATGAGTATCAATCCTGTTGTTTCAATTGGTGCGCTGGATGGGACTTCAATCTGCAAGTTATCACTAACATCAGAGGGAAAGTTCTTCATCTCTATGTACACAGACATTATAAATGGTACTAAAATTAGAGATTTTACCTTTTGTTAAGGAGTGTTTATATTTTAACTTTTTCAAAAGCAACTACGCATGCACCAAACTGATTAGAAAAATCTTATTCTTATGTACATATAACAATAATTTCAATAATCTCTTTAAATATTAAAACAGATAATGTTTTCAATTTTATTAATCTTTAAAACTTCATTAGTTTGGAAGTGGAAATCAAATTATTAAATCTCATTGTTTTTTCTCATCAATTTTTTTTGATAATTCATCAATAAATTTACCATATAAATCGCCTAGTGTTGTTATGACATTAGAACTACCATAAGAATAAACAAAGTCATCTTTTTTTTCTTGAAATTTATACCCTGGGTCAATAATCTATTGACATAAGCAGCAGGAAGAAAACACATAAGTACTGCTTGTCTACCTAGTTCTTTTAATACTTTAATGTTTAAATCCTGAACGAGTAAGTATTATTACTAAGGCTATTTGTCTCAAACTTGATGAAACAATTAAGAGCGATTCATCAATTAAATTTAGTACTAATGTAACTAAAAGAATACCTAGACTTAAATACCATACAATTTTAGGGATTCTAATTTTCTCTAGTAAGAATTCCCCTAAAATACTAAATAAAAAAATTAAACATAAATTTAAAAACATCTACTCCTTTTCATGAAGAAATAAAAAAATGACTCCATGAATAAAAAATTCATAGACGTCATCAGCTTATATAAACGGTTTAGCAATTTTTGCAAGGGAACTCATCATTTCATTAACGATTATAGGTTATAGTTTTATATCAATAATCTATTTACTAATTTACTTCTATCATATCAAATTTATTAATTCAATATAGTAATTTTTTTATTATTTTAATATTATTCATTTTTACCTTTAAATGATTTAACATCAAATGTGGACTTTAATTACTCAATTTCAACAGTTACTTTATCATAATTAATATCTAAATAACCAAAACATTTATATTTATTAAAACTAATATTAGATTTAGATCTATTAATTATTTTTGAGAGTTTAGGACAATCAGTAAATGTGCTAATTGCAATATAGCCTACATTTCTTCCAATTGTTACACTAACTAAATTAGGACATTTATAAAATGCATCTTCTCTTATATTTCCTCTTACATCATCTGGAACTACTACATTTCTCAAGTTTTTACATTGATTAAATGCATTCATATGGATTCTATAGTTTTTACCATTATAGTTATTAGGTAATATTATATTAGAATTCTCACCAATATATCTCATTAAATAATTATAATCTTCTCCGAAACTTGAAAATATATAATCACCAACTTGATTTAATTCTGTTAAACCCTTATCTTTAATAATCCATGCATGAGTAAAAATACCATAAGTGTTACTTCTTCTTGTAAACTTAAGTTTGGATTTATTTATTACTTCAGTTAAATAGTTTGAACTTTTAAAAGTAGAGTTTTGAATTAATTCAACATATTTAGGTATAGTAACACTTACTACTTTAGAATTAATAAATGCTTCCCTTGTAATTTCTGTTACTCTCATATTTTTGATATATTCAGGTATAACAAGAAAAATATCACTTCCTATATATTTTGTGATTTTCACCTTATTACCTTTAATAC
>CAVEPF010000091.1:0-10619 GCA_963617645.1 Anaerotignum sp.
CTATTTTATATCTATTTAATAAATTCTTGCGAAAGTTACAATTTTATCTTTAAGTTTATTTAATTTGCCAAAAGAAAGATTTTTTACAATATAAAGATTTTTAATTTTTTCTACGTATTCAATATCTAAATCTTCTTTTGTTTCTATTACATAATCATAAGCACAAGGCTTAGATAGAAGTTTATTTTTAAAATCAAAACTATAAGGTTTATTATTTAACAATTTAACTAAATCATTAATAATAGCACTTGCGGTAGGTAAACTACCTGCTCCGTAACCTATTAAAGTTTGCATATTAGAATATTTAGTTTTTATATTAATAATGTTTTTTTCATAATTAACATTTGAAAATACACTATCTTTTGAAACTAAAGTTGGTAAGACTGAAATAGATATAGTGTTATTAACTAAACTACTTGTAGCAATATATTTAATAATAAGATTATTATCTTTAGCATAATTAAAGATATTATCTGTTAAACTTGTAATGCTATTCATATTATAATTTTGATCGAAATCAGAAGAATATGCAATTTTTGATAGTATTATAATCTTTCTAAGTGGATCAAACCCACAAACATCGTCCGTAGGATCACTTTCTAGAAATCCTTTTTGACTAGCTTCTTTAATTGCGTCATTAAAGCTAACATCTTTAGTTCTAGTTAAAATATAATTAGTTGATCCGTTAATAATTCCTTCTATAGATGTAATTGTATCAAATTTTGATAAATCGTTAATTAAAGAAATACAAGGAATAGATGCACAAACACTAGCTTCATATAATAAATTTACATTGTTTTCTCGTGCTAAAGATGTCAATTCAATTAGATATTTTTCAAGTAGCGCTTTATTAGCAGTAATAACATGTTTTTTGTTTTTTAAAGCAAGTTTTACAATGTTATAAGCGTCGCTAATACCACCAATACACTCAATAACAAGAGAAATATCAGGATCATTTACAATATCTAAATAATTGTTTGTAAAATACGATTTATTAATTCCTCTATCTTTATCTAAATTATGTACTAGTATTTTTGAAATCTCTACTTTATCCTTTAAATACTCATTTTCGTTTATTATTTTATAAACGCCACTCCCAACAGTACCAAAACCACAAAGACCAATCTTAATCATCAATTCTAACTCCTAAAGTATCAACGTGTACTTTAATTTTCTTAAAATATTCATTTGTGTATTTTAAATCTTTATCTGATATAGCAAGCATAGTTGATCCTGAGCCTGAGATTATACCAATAGCATTTTCTTTTTCTAAATCACTACACAAATCACTTGCATGAGGAATCAACTTCATTCTATATGGTTCGTGTATTTTATCTTTTAAAATTACTTTTAATTGTTCTATTGAACCTTCTTTTAATGCACTCTTAAGAAGTGCCATACGGCTTATATTTGAAACGACTTCACTTTTTGTGTAAGTTTCAGGTAACACACTTCTTGCTAGAGATGTAGATAATTTAGTGTCAGGAATAAAAACATTAAATTTTAGTTTTTTTGATACTTTATATTTAGTAGTGATAATTTTTGTGTCAAATAGTGAAGCTACAAATCCACCTAGTAAACATGGCGCAACATTATCAGGATGTCCTTCAATCTTAGTAGCTAAAAGTAACAACTTATCAAGACTAATGTTTGCATTAGATAAAACATTTGCCGCAAATATGCCACTTGTAATACAAGCAGCACTTGAACCAAGCCCGCGAGATGAGGGGATATTTTGTTTTATTTGTTTAATAGAAACAGGAATATAATCAATTTTGAATTCATTAAAGAAGGCTTTATATGAAGTCAAAACTAAATTGTTTTCATTCATAAATTTGTTATCAAAGCCTTCTAGAAAGTCGTAGGTTGATTTATCAAACTCATATATATTATATAAGCTTAAAGAAACTCCTAAAGTATCAAACCCGATACAAAAATTTGCACTAGTTGCAGGAACTTTAATTCTTATCATTTAATTTACCTAATAAGTCTAAAACATAATTATAAGTTTCATCAACACTAACACTAGTACGTTTATGATCTTGGAATAAGAAATCATAAAGTCTATTATCAATTTTCATACCACTCTTTTTGTATATAGCATCAATTCTTTCTTTTTCGTTCTCTCCGTTTAAACCTAAAGCCTCGCAAACAGTTCTTGAGAATTTATACGGAGAAGCTGTTGATACAATTAAGCTAAATGAATAGCCTAAATCTTTTAATTTATCATTATAAACTTTATAAGCTACAGCTGTATGAGGATCAATTAAAATTTTGTTCTTTTTATAACTATTGTTAATAGCATCAATTGTTTCTCCTCTAGTCGCATAGCCTGCAACTAAATTAGGGAAAACACGCTTAATATCTTCTAAATCAATTTTAAATTTATGATACATTTCAAATTCTTGATAAATTTGATTAATCTTATCTGTATCTTGATAAATTAAATATAATAATCTTTCTAAATTACTTGATACTAAAATATCCATAGCTGGACTATTAGTTTGTAAGAATTCACGATTAGCATCATATACTCCAGTTGTAAAGAAATCAGTTAAAACATTGTTTTCATTTGATGCACAAACAATTTTGTTTACAGGTAAACCCATTTTAGAAGCTAAAATAGCTGCTAAAATATTCCCAAAATTACCACATGGTACTACAATGTTGATTTTTTCGTTATATAAAATGAAATCTCTATCTACTAATTCTTTATATCCATAATAGTAATATACAATTTGTGGAATTAAACGGCCAATATTAATAGAATTAGCACTGATTAAATCAAGAGATGAAAAATCTTCATTCTTAAATACTTCTTTTACTATTTTTTGACAATCATCAAAAGTGCCATTTATAGCAATAGGAAATGTATGGTCATTTTTAAATGATAACATTTGAGCTTCTTGAATATAACTAGTTTTTCCTTCAGGATATAAAACAATTATACTGTTATTATCATTTTTAGAAAAACCTGCAAGAGCTGCACTACCTGTGTCACCACTTGTAGCGGTTAAAACAACTGCCTTTTTACTTTCTTTTTCACTTCTTTTAGCAATTTCGATAAATTTAGGAAGAACTGTTAAAGCCATATCTTTAAATGCAAAAGTAGGACCATAATATAGTTCTAAAAATGCATAATCAGTCGTTCCTCTAATTCCTACTTCTTTATGCGGAAAATTATCTTTATTATAAAGAGAAACTACCTCGTTTAGTTCTTCATCTGTAAAGTCAGTAAAATATAATTCAAATATTTTTTTAGCAAGTTCGCTATAAGTTAAATTCATTTCCTCTTCTTTAAGCCAAAAATGAGGAATATTTTCTGGGACAAATAATCCTTTATCGGGAGCTAAACCTAAAATTAATGCTTCCTTAGAACTATATAATTTTTTTCCCCTTGTTGAATGATACATAATAAACACCTCGATTTATTTTACTCTAAAACGCTTACAATTAAAAGATGTAGCGTTTTTACTTCTTAAAAATAGCTCTTTTTAAAGCAAAAAGAGCTAATAAATTTATATTTTAAGCTACTAGTTCATTATAAAGTACTTTTATTGTAGTTTCGTAGTCTTCGTTTTTAACACCAACAATGATAGATAATTCAAGTGGGTCTTGGTCCATCATCTTAATATTGATTTTGTTAGATCCTAATGTATTAAATATTCTACCAGATACACCAATTGAGTTCTTCATATTTCTTCCTACGATTGCAACTAAAGATAAATTTTCATCTATTTGTACATCACAATTTAATTCATTTTTAATTTTACTAATTAATTCATATTTAATTTTATAAATACTATCTAATGGTAAAACTAGGGAAAACGAATCTATTCCTGAAGGAATATGATCAATTGATAAATGATATTCTTCACAAATTGAAAGAACTTTACGTATAAAACCTATTTCACGCGACATATGTGGTTTATAAATAGTAATAGATGCATAATTTTTCTTACCTGTAATACCTGTAACTAAATACGAATTATCACTACATTCTTCTTTAATAAAAGTTCCGTTATTTAATGGATCATTTGTATTTTTAATATTAATAGGAATATTTAACTTTTGTACAGGATATACTGTATCTTCATGTAAGACGTTTGCACCCATATATGATAATTCTGATAATTCTTGGTAAGTTATTTCACTTATAGATCTAGGATTTGCAATAAGTTTAGGATCAGCTGCTAGAATTCCTGAAACATCAGTGAAATTTTCATAAACACTAGCATTTATAGCATTAGCAAATATTGATCCTGTTATATCACTTCCACCACGACTCATTAATTTAATATCGCCATTAATGTATGCTCCGTAAAATCCGGGTACAACAATTTTATTATTTTCTTCAAAGGCTTTTTTAATTCTTTTTTGTGTCTCAGTTTCATTTAAAACGCCATTATAATCAAATATAACTAAATCTTTTGAATCTAGGAAAGTATAGCCTAAAAAAGAAGCCATTAATTTTGCAGTTAGAAATTCTCCGCGACTTACTAAATAATCCTCAGATATATTTTTATTTAATTCTAGTTTTATTTTCTCTAGTTCTGATTCAATATCAAAATTAATATTTAATTCATTTCTTACTTCTACAAAACGATTATAGATTAAATCCCAAATATCACTATACGAAACAGAATATTTAACATGAGACTCTAAAATATATAATAAATCTGTAATCTTATAATCATTTTTATCTCTTTTTCCAAGTGCTGAAACAACAACTACAAGTCTACTTGGATCGCTTAATACAATATTTTTAACTTTTTCAAATTGTGTAGCGCAGGATAAACTTGAGCCACCAAACTTACAAACTTTAAACATAAAATCCTACTTCTTAAATAAAATATCTTCCATATTATACATACCAGGTTTAGCAGTTAGTAAATAATCTGCAGCTTGAATTGCGCCTCTTGCAAAACGTGCTTTATTAATTCCTGTATGTTTTATTTCAATAATATCATCTTCACCAATATATAATACGTCATGTTCATCTAACATTTCTCCGCCTCTAATTTGATGAATGCCTATTTCTGAACTTTCTCTTCTAAAATTTCCTTGTCTATCATATTTAGGAGTACCTTTTGTAGCTTCTACTAAACTTTCAATTAACATTTCACTTGTGATTCTGCATGGTGCATCAATTTTATCAGATCCACCCTTTTCAACGTATTCAATATCATAATAATCACAAATTTTTGGTGTGATTTGTCTTATAATTATATTAACTAGATTTGCGCCTACAGAGAAATTTTTAGAAATTAAAACAGCATTTGTAGTAGCTAAATCGTTAATCTTTTTCATTTGTTCGTCTGTGTATCCTGTAGTACCAAATACACAAGCACAGTTGTTTTCTTTAGCATAATCATAAATCATGTCTAGATTAGCAGGATTTGAAAAATCTAATATTACATCGATTTTTCCTTCATATTCATAAATAGATGTATACAAATCTGGACTTTGTGGAGCTATAACGCAAACGCATTCAGGTCCTAACTCCTCCTTAATAATTTTGCCCATTGTACCATATCCAATTAAAGCAGCTCTCATAATAAATCATCCTTTCTTCTTATACTATTATTATAAAACAAAATAAGCTCAATTTACAAAAGAAAAAAGCCAAATCACAAAGATTTGACATTTTCTTTATAAGTTATTAATAGTTATCTTAATCTAGCATTTAAAAGTGCGCTTAATCTATTTAAAATTGATTTAACAATCTTTTCAATATCTTCAGTCTCTAATGTTTTTTCATTAGATTCAAGAGTTAATGTAAGTGCAATACTCTTTTCATTTTCACCAACATTTTCGCCTGTGTATACATCGAAAATCTTAACATCTCTTAAATTCTTCTTTGCAACCATCTTAATAACTTTAATTACTTCATCACTTTCAATATTCTTATCAAGTACAATAGCTAAATCACGAGTTACAGATGGATATTTTGAAATAGTCTTATATTCAAAACTATGATTCTTTAAAGAGAATAATAAATCAAGATTGATTTCAAATACATAAACTTCGCCCAAATCATGATCTTTTGCATAACGAGGATGAATTTCACCAATGAAACCTATTTTAGTGTCATTTACATAAATATATGCACTACGTCCTGGATGTAAGTTAGGTAAAGCATCATCAATTACCCTATAATTTGTAGTGTAACCAAATTTGCTTAATACAGTATCGACAATACCTTTTACAACATAGAAATCAACAATGTTTTTCTTTCCTTGCCATAAAGAAGATTCAAACATACCTTCGAATGCACCTGCAAACATATTAGTTTCAGATTCATTAGTATATACTTTACCAATTTCAAATAAAGCTAAATCATTTTGTTTATGAGCTTTATTGTAATTAATGTTTTTAAGTAAGGCGTTAATTAAAGAATGACGCATAACTTGCATTGAATCTGTCATTGGCATTAAAATCTTAACGTCAGACATTTCATTAGTTACAAAATCATTTAGAGATTCTGTATCTTGTAAAGAATAGTTAATGCATTCTTTAAGTCCTAATCCTGCTAAATTATGACGTAAGAAACGAACAAATTGTTGTTTTTCAGTTAAACCACCTTGTAAGTCGTTATTTGCAAGTGTTGTAGGAATATTATCATATCCATAAAGTCTAGCAACATCTTCAATAATATCTTGATAACTTTCTAGTAAATCCATTCTTCTACTTGGTAATTCAATATCAAATACAGAATTATTTAATGTGTAATTATATTGATATCTATTAAAGAAATCTTTAGTATTTGCGTCAACAAACGAAGTACCTAAAACTTTATTAATTTTATCAGTAGTAATTGATACATGTTTTGTGTTATACGGAGTATCTAAACCATTAACTCCTGATAAAACAGTACCATTAGCATATTTGCTTAATAAGTAAGCAGCATAATCTAGAGCACGTGAAACACGTACAAAATCAACAGTACGTTCAAATCTTGTAGAAGACTCACTCTTTAAATCAAGTCTCTTACTAGTCTTTCTAACTTGAAGTGGTTCAAAATAAGCAGCTTCTAATACAACATTTGTTGTTGTATCAGTTATTTCAGTAGAAGCACCGCCCATAATACCTGCAACACATAATACATCATTACCATTTGTAATAACAATATCTCCGTCCTTTAAATTACGTTCGATATTATCTAAAGTAACAATAGTCTCACCGTCATGTGCTTCTCTAACTACAATATTTTTTCCTAGTTTATCATAATCAAATGAATGTAATGGTTGACCTAATTCCATTAATACATAGTTTGTAATATCTACTACGTTATTAATAGGTCTAATACCGCTAGCAATTAAACGTTCTCTCATCCAAATAGGAGACTTTTTAATTTCTACATTCTTAATAACACGTGTTAAATATCTTGTGCACTTTGAAGTATTAACGCTAACATTAACGTCATTCTTTTCACTCGATTCAACTAAATCAAATTTTTTTGGTTCTACTTTTTGATTTAAATTAGCACCTAAATCATATGCAATACCTTCAATAGAAAGTAAATCTGATCTGTTACTAGTTAAATCAAGATCAAAAATATAATCATCAAGACCTAAATATTTACAAGGATTTTCACCAATAGGTGCATCCACGTCAAATAAGTAAATGCCATCTTTAAATTCTTCAGGTACAAACTTTTCTTCAAATCCTAGTTCTTGTAAAGAACAACACATACCATTAGATTCAATACCATGAACTTTACTAGGTTTAATTTTGAAATCACCTGGAAGTACACATCCAGGTAAAGCTACTATAACTTTAGCGCCTTGTTTCATGTTAGGAGCACCACAAACGATTTGACTAACTTCTCCTGGTTTAACTTCAATTTGACATTTATGAAGATGAGTTCCTTCTACTTCTTCACATTCTCTTACATAACCAATAGTAAGATTATCAATGTTACATAAATAGCTAGCATCTTCAAGTTCTGAAATATGGTATGAGAAAATTTTAAATAATTCCTCATTACTTACATTTTCTAAATTAAGATAATCTTTTAACCAATTTAATGAAGCTTTCATATTAACGTTCCTCCTTAAATTCATCTAAGAATCTAATATCATTTGTATAGAAATTTCTAATATCATCAATTCCATACTTTAGCATAGCAACACGTTCTACACCTACACCAAATGCAAATCCTTGAATTTCGTTAGGATCATATCCTGACATTTCAAGAACATGATTATTAACCATACCAGCACCAAGTACTTCAATCCAACCAGTACCTTTGCATGTAGGGCAACCACATCCATTACATCTAGCACAAGATACATCAACTTCTACACTTGGTTCAGTAAATGGGAAAAATGAAGGACGAAGTCTTATTTCTCTTTCTTTACCAAACATAGCTTTAGCTATTGAAAGTAAAGCACCCTTTAAATCTGCCATAGTAACATTAGTACCAAGTACTAATCCTTCCATTTGCATGAATTGATGTGAGTGAGTTGCATCATCTGCATCTCTTCTATATACTTTACCAGGACAAATAATCTTAATTGGTTTTCCTTCTTTAAGTTCCATAGTACGTGCTTGAACTGGTGAAGTTTGGCTACGAAGTAAACGTAAACTATCAATATAGAATGTATCTTGCATATCACGTGCAGGATGTCCCTTAGGTAAGTTTAGCTTTTCAAAACAATATAAATCAGTTTCAATTTCAGGTCCTTCAGCTACTTCATAACCTTGAGAAATGAATAAATCTTCCATTTCTTCAATAGTTTTGATTAAAGGATGAATTGTACCTGTCTTAAATGAATAACCAGGTAGTGTAACATCAATACGTTCTGCATTAATTTTTTCATTAATTTCAGCCTCAGTTAATTCTTTAAGTTTAGCTTCATAAGCTTCAGAAATACCTTGTTTAGTAGTATTTGATAATTGACCTACTTCTTTTCTTTCTTCAGGGCTTAAATTACGCATATTTGCCATAATTTCAGCTAAAGGACCTTTTTTACCAAGCCACTTAGCTTTTTCATTAGCTAATTCAATTTTGTTTTTAATTTTTGAGAATGCTTCCTTAGCATTTTCTAAAGATTTCTCAAGATCTTCTTTAATATTCATATATTTCCTCCATTATAATTTAAGTACGATAATTAATATAATCAATATAATACCTAAGATAATACGATAAATTCCAAATGATTTAAAATTGTGATTATTAATAAATTTAAGTAACCATTTAATTGTAAGAATAGATACAACAAATGCAACAACACAGCCTGTAATTAAGAACATAACCATTTCAGTGTTCATTGAAACTCCTGATTTTGTAAATGAGTATGCTTTAACTAAAGATGCGCCTAACATAATTGGAATTGAAAGTAAAAATGAAAATTTAGCACTTTCTTCTCTATTTACGCCAATTAACATAGCACAAAGTATTGTAACGCCTGATCTAGATGTTCCAGGAATAAGAGCTAAAATTTGTGCTAGTCCAATGATTAAAGCAGTTTTCCATGTAAATTCGAAAACCGAATTAACCGTAAATTCTTTATTCTTGTTTATAAATTGTTCAATTATAATAAACAAGATACCATATATTATAAGTGTAGCCGCAACGATCCAAACATTATTATCTAAATAACTTGAAATATCAGTTACTTCAAATATTAAGCCAAGAATAGCAGCAGGAAGACACGCTATAATAATATGTAACAACAAAATCCAAGTTGATTTCTTTTCCTCAGTTGTTTTACTTTTGCCAAATGGCCACAATATTTTAAAAAACGATACAATTACAGCAAGTATTGCACCAAGTTGAATAACAACTTCAAAAAATGACCAATACGAGTCCCCGTAAATTTCATTTATTTTAAACCATTGATTTAAAATAATTAAATGTCCTGTACTTGAGACAGGCAACCACTCTGTAATACCTTCTACAATACCATACAAAACAGCTTGTAAAAACAAAATAAATGACATTTTTCCTCCAATAAAAAAGTCGTCCTATATAAAAGGACGACAAAATCGCGGTACCACCTTAATTTGTAATATAAATTACACACTTTATGCTGTAACGGGCTTACCCGGATTTGATTAGAATCACTAGAAAGTGAATTCAACATAACTATCATAAGGGTTCTCATCATCCCCTCTTTCTGTAAAGAATTATTATATTTACTACTCTTTCATCAAAGTTTTAAAAAAAATCTATATGTATTATATAAAATAAAATGGATTTTTGCAAGATATTGAGAGCTTAACATGCAAATTTTATGATTATCAAGGGACAATGCCTTACAAATCAAATAACATATTAATCACTTATTATCATTAAAGATTAATCATTTCAATTTTAGAATTATGTTTTAAATTACTTGAATTATATGATATACCAAGTAGTAATACATCACCTTTAAATGTTCCTAGCGTATTAACATATTCTTTTTCTTTGATTTGATTAATAGCTTCATCAGGTGTACTATCAACTTTAAGTTCTATTATCATAGGAATATGATTATTATCTTTAGGAATAAATACTATATCGGCACGACCTAATATAGAATTCACTTCTTTATGTATATCATAGTATTGTTTCACACTATAATAAGAAATTAATGTGATAACTCCTAATATATCTTCTTTATTCTTAT
>CAVEPF010000092.1:0-6998 GCA_963617645.1 Anaerotignum sp.
TGCATACATAAATTGACCTCCTATTTAGGTCCAACTTTATGTCCGCACTCCCATTGATGATAATATATCAAAATAAGTTGAATAAATAAGATTATCAAAAGGTATATGAGGATTATTATTTCTAAACTCTTCGTTATTACAATACTTAATAAGATTATTGGCAATATTCAAATGTTTCTTTATATTTTCTTCATTATCTTTAGGTAATCCTAATTTTATATTTCCATAACATCTTATGAGATAAAATCTAGTAGTTTCGTCATAATTATTAAAGTTTGGAAAATATTTTTCACATACTTCTTTAAGGATTTCTCCTACTTTTAATTTATTTTGTAAAGAAACACTTTGACTCGAACCATTTAGATAATATAAACCAAGGGATACTGCATATGAATATTTAATGATTAACTCATCTTTATTTATATATTTTGCATATTCTAATAATTTTTTATTAATTTCAAGATATATAGCACTATCAATACTAGCAGAATAGTCAAATACTTTAGATGCAAAGTATTCTAAATCTTTAATATAATCGCTATCAATAGATTTAATATCAACATCATAAATAATCTCTTTAAGTATTTTGTTATTCTCTTTTAAGATATCAAATCTATCACTAGCATCTTTTTTAACGACATTAATTATATCATCGTCAGTTAATAGATTGTAATTTCTATTAGTACCAATTTGACGACATTTATCAATGTTTTCTAAGTATTGATTAATTTTATCAATTACACTCATATAACTGCCTTTCTAATTAATTTTCTTCGAATAAATTTTTAACTCTGTTAGATGCAACAATTTCAACTGTGCTTCTAGATTGAGGACTTGTAATAATAAACGCATTACCACGTCCATTATTAATAATTTGGTCTTGTTCAGTTTCGTTTATCTTACCAGCTTTATCGTATAATGTACATAAATCGTCCATATCGTTAGGCGCAAGAGAGAAAATAAATGAATACTGACAAGCATTAATTATAGCTGTAGACTTACGTATTAAATCCGATGTTCCTACAAAGTCTTTTACATTTTGTGTAATAACTATTTGCATACCATTGTATTTTCTAATACGTTTTGCAAGTTGATACATGAAGTCTAATGCAATAGGATATTTTTCATCAATAAATACATGTGCTTCATCAATTGCTATAATTATATGTCTATTAGTTTTATGTTTTAAATTAAAATCTCTATTTTTAATGATTTCATTATCTAGCCATTTTAATACTAATAACATTTGTGCATTCGCAATAGTATCATTTTTATTAGCTAATAAGCTTCTAAAATTAAATACCGCAAAATTTTCTTGAATTGATAATGTTGAAGGACCGTTCCAAAGAAGCGAGTTTCTTCCTTCGTGAGCAAATTTAGAAATAAAGTTTTGTATTACACGTAAATTTCTAATATCGTAATCATTTGTTGCTGTACTTAATTTAAAAGTAACTAAATTATATAAATCATCAAATATAGGATAATCTTCGGCTTTTAATTCAGATAAATCAGTGCTTGAATCAATATCAAAAGATTTATATAAATCTATAACGATATTATTTAAATATTCAAGAGGTTCAGCGTCAATACCATTTAATATTACTTTAAAGAATTGCTCTAAGAATTGTAAATGAACACCAAAGTTGTTTACAACACTTTCGCCCTCATCTACCTCAAGACTTGTAATAATATGGAACGGATTAAGTCTACCACTTGTAGCTGTACCTACATCTAGAACTTTACCACCTAAATTAGATGCCAAATATTTGTATTCATCTTCAGGATCTAAGATAAAAATCTTAGAATTTTCGCTAGCTAAATGTGTTAATATTGTTTTTGTTGCAAAAGATTTTCCACTACCAGTTTTTCCAATAATAACCATATTACTATTAACGTGTTCATTATCACGTTTAAAGAAATCAACTATTACAGGGAATCCTTTAGATACACCGATAATATCACCTTTTGTATCCATCATTGTAGATTGTACAAATGGGAATACTGCAGCTAAACTTGATGAATGAATAGAACGGGAATATTCATCAAGTGGATCATATTTAGATAAATTTTGAGCAACAAATACTTTGTTTTGTCTAGAATAATTATCAACCAATTCAAATCCTTCTTCTGAAAGACTAGATCTAATTAGTTTTCTCATATCTTTTATAGATTGTTTTTTATTATCATATAAAGTTATATGGAGTGTTACTTTATATAAAACCTCGTTATCGTTAGATAAACGACGTAATAAATCTACAAGAGTATTAATATGAGTTTGTTTATCAATTAAACTTGAAGCCTTATAAGATGTATCACTTTGGCTAACTAATTCTTGAAGTGATCTATCAATCATATGAGTAGCTTTTAATTTGTCATATGGTTCAATATTCATTACAACTTTAGTATTTTCAATATTGAACATCTTATATCCCCATGCATTTAAAACATATAAAGGATAGCCTTTAACTGTAAAATTGTAAGTTTTTACACCATCAACATATACATTTTTAGTTGTAATTTTAACATCATGAGGAATAATCCATTCATATAATTCTTCATCATTTAAATAATTGACATCATCCTCATTAAAATCATTTGTAAATGTATGTTTTAAAAATACTGCTAATTCTTTGCGATTTAAAATCTTACTTGTCATACCTGCATCAATGAAGGTAGCAATCGCATTATTTAATATTTCATTAATAACAGATTTGTTAGTATCATATACAACTAAATAATAATAAGGCTTTATAATAGAATGTTTTTCATTTAAAGCTTTATAAGTATTAATGCGTTCAAGAATAATTTGATTACGTTCAAATAATTCTTTTTCGCTCATTTCACCCGCATCAAAAAGTTCTTTTATTTTTTCAAGTTTTTTTGTTTCTTCTTCAATAAATGCATCAAGTGATAAATTACGATCAACTTTAACTAAAGACGCACGAGTCTTACCAGAAACAGTTCTTATAATCTTACCAAATTGATTTTCAATTATTTCATCTTGTTTATATCCAGAAAGTAATCTAAACTCTCTAGGATCAATTTCAAGAACTCCACCATAATAAGAATCATAAACTATATAGTTATCTTCTAGATTTTTAAATGGAATAATATGAGTAATGTTTGATGTTGAATCTTTATAACCTAAATTATATTTTTTAATTGAGAACAAATATTTAACAAAATTAACAATAACCATGTAAAATCTTTGACCATCAAAAGGTAAATATAATCCGATTGCTATACATAGAACAAATAACATTACAAAGTATCTAGCAAGACCCATATTTGTAAGGAACAATAATACTTCAATTAATAAGAAGAATAGACCGATGAAAATATCAAGTAATGATACATTTCTAAAAAATTCTATTTTTACTTTAGCTGTTTTAGGAATTATTCTCATTATTTATTCTCCTTATTTTGATTAAGTTGTGCATTATCTTTAATAGCATTTGATATCATATTGTTTCCTGGTTTTTCTTGAATCAAATTATTATTAAAATTATTAGCGTTGTTATTATTAGATTGTTCATTATTATTTGAACCATTTCTAATGCTATCAGCTATACTATTATTTTGATTAGAATTTGAATTTGCGTTACCCGTAAATTGATTGCTTGAACCATTTTGTCCTGAAGCTTCTGAATTATTTGCCCCATTATTATTTTGTCCGTAACCAAATGCACTCTTAATACCTTGCCAAGCATTTTGACCTGTAGTAACAGGGTGTAAGGCAGCACGAGTTAAACCAAGTGCAGCACTACCAGTACCAGTAATTCCACCACCAATAGTTCTCATTAAAGCACCTCTACCCATTACTTGTTCTCTCATTTCTTGAGAACCAGCTCCACTAGATATTAAGTTACCAATTAAGCCCATTGCACGTTTCATAGATAATGCGCCACCAATAATAATTAATATCTTCATTAAATTATTTAAGAATGCATTATCATCAAAGAATACTACAGAATCAGGAACTATTGCAGAAACTATTAATATATAAATATTGATAGCTATAATTGTTCCGTAACCCATAATAAACTTAATTAATACTTGATCGCGCCATAGTTTAAATCTAGCACCACCATCTAATACAGAAGATGCAATAGAGAATGGAGATACAATAAATAAAATTATAATAGAAATTGCTCTATCAACAAACGCAAGTAATGCGAACGCAATATTAACCATAATTGCAGCACCAGCAAGCCAGCTCATTACATAACTATAATCTGACAAATCAAATATTTGCGAAACTTCACTAGTTTTAGTCCAATCAACATTATTTAATTGATCAATACTAGTACCTTCTGGCGCAAACGAAATAAACAAGAATCTACCAATAGATGATGAATCAACACTAGTTGCTTGATATACAGCTTTCATTAAAACATTTAATAAATTGATACTTACAATCATAATAAGTGGAACTAACATGAAAAGTATAAATGACTTAAATGCTTTCACACATACTTGTCCTGGCGTATCTTCAACTTTGTCTTTTACTATTATTCTTATAATAGCAATAATTGTTAACATAACTAAAACAATTATACCTATAACAGCAGTTGTCTTAAATGCAAATAATATATTTTCATTATAGAATAAATATGTAATTAAATCAGATTTATTTCCATTAATTGTAATTTCATCAATACCAACAAGTTTATTAGCACAAGACATAAGTCCGTCAACTAGTTGGAATAATGATTTTGAAATGGAATATAAAAATTCCCAAAACCAATCAAACATAGAGAGCACCTCACCTTAGAGATTTTCATTTCTTATTAAAATATTAGTAAAAGTAAAAGAAACATCATTACTTTTATCTAAATCACAATTATCACTAAATAAAATAATTAAGTTATCACCAGCATTTAATTTAGTTAATTTTGTATTAAATGCTATAGAATTAAATTTTTGATGAACACTTCTTGTAGACTCTAGAACAGGATCAACATCTAAATCTTTAAATCTAGTTATAGATATTGTTTTACTATCATCTGTTGGATCTTTAATATCAACATTCTCAGTTTCTAATTCTTTATTTGTTATATAAAACTTAAAGTCTAATGTTATATTTTCACTAGAACTAAAATAAATATAGAAATCAGACATGTTTAGTTCTTTAGAAACATTTATTACAAGTGCTTGATAGTTATCTTCATCAATTCTTGATTTAATTTCAGTATCATTATAACTATCTTCATTATAAAACTCTGACATATCAGTTGTTGTTTTAGAGAAGTCTTCGTAAAAAGATACATAATTAAAATAAGAATAATAGTCTTCTGTATCGGAATAGTTTCCTAGGTCTGCACAACTAGATAGTGCTAAACTTACTAATAAGATTAGCACTATTACAATTCTAGATTGTGTAATTTGCATACCAATCTTTAAATATATTTAATCCTACTTGTAACATGATAAGTAGAATAAAAATTAGTACGAAACCAACAATTGCATTCTTTAAGGCTTTCTTTGCCTTATCGTGTTCTTGTGGTTCATCAGCACGAGCAAATTTTACACATAGTAAAATTACCCAAATAGCACCAAGAGAACCAACTAAGGTTAATAATGCTGGTACTAATACCGAACAGAAATCTGTAATCGGTTTAATAATTCTTGTCATTTGATCACTAGTTAAAGCTAAAATTAAATTAAACATAAACTTCTAATCCTCCTAAATTTAATCAATTTTTTCACGTTTTCTAAAGAACAATCCTGCAAATAAAGCACCTGATATAACAACAAGCACTACTATAATTAAAATACTTGATGCACTATTTGCTGTGTATTGTCTCTTAAATTCTAATACTGTCGTATTACCTTGAGTATTAGTTACTTCTATTCGATAATCGCCAAGCTCTGATATTACAGGTGACGACATATCGCTTGTTATAACATTAATAGTACGAATAAGGCTATTATCTTTATAAATTCTAATTACATCTCCTACTTGGTATCCTTTAATAGTTACATCATCACTTGTTGTACCATTATTTTCTACACCAACTAAAGAAACATTTGGTTTTTCATCATTAATTTGAATACTAAATGTAATAATACTTCTATCAGCATTTGATGTCATTGTTACTTCATATGTTCCGTTATCACTTAATGTAACATGAGAATAAGAATCATATTGAATAACTCTATCTAAATATGAAATCTTTGTACCACTAGCATTTGTATAATCAATTCTAGTAATTAAATAATTATAAGGTGTGTCATATGTAAATTCTGATAATACATGAGTGTAAATATAGAATGAAAAATATGCAACATTTCCTATTTCATCAGTTAATAAAACTTCCCATTTACCATTATCTGTAAATACAGTTTCTTGGTTTTCTTTTAAAACACCATTTAAATAAGCTTTTTTAACAGTAATATATTCACCATCTCTACTAGCTTTAAATGTAACATTACCATTACTTGATACATCACCTAGTACTATAGTTCTATTTGTATCTCTTTCGTAAGCAGCAAATGAAACAACAGAATCTTTATAAATATTAATTGTTGTTAAGTTACCAGCTTTATCAGTTATTACAAATGTATATAAACCATCTTCATGTAACATAGAATTTGGTAAATAACTAAATTCTTTATCATTTAATGTGTATTTAGCACTGTAGTTATCACTAAAGTTAATACTAAAGTCTTTAGTTACATAACTTATACCATCTAGTTCAGTAGTTTCTTCACTAATATCTGAACTTATTTCTTGTCTTATAAGTACTGCTTTAAAACAATATTCATATCCATATTCATCAATATAAATAATTTCATATTTGTATTCACCACTTAATGAAGCTTCATGAAATTTTAAAACATAAGTTAAATTATATTCTTTTCCATCAATAGTAAATTTATATTTTGTAGCATCTGTTCTAAATTCTAAAATATCATTTGAATAAACAGTACCATCATCATTAATATTAATTTGATTGTATTCATCACTTGTTAATATCTTTTTATAAATACTAAAT
>CAVEPF010000093.1:0-17523 GCA_963617645.1 Anaerotignum sp.
CCTATATTTAATTTTTTGGTAATCTTTTTTTTGATGACTTGAAATAATAATCGTTTTACCTTTTTGATGTAGATCTTTCAAAATTTCAACAAACTTCTTTTTTAAATCTTGATCCATCCCCTCTGTTGGTTCATCAAGTAAAAAATATTCTTGTTTGCTTGAAATTAGATATAATAAACCTAGTTTTTGCAAATTACCTTTTGATAATTCTTTAATTAATTTAAAAGGAACATCTAAATAATTAACATAATAAGATAAATCAATTCTATTATCATGCTCTAAATATTTTATATAATCCTTAACACTAATCGTTTTAGGCAATGTAAATTTTTCAGGTAAATAAGCAACGGAATTAAACTTAATTTCTTTGTTTTGATCTGTTTTAATTAAGCCAGAAAATAATTTAATAAGTGTAGATTTACCACTTCCGTTAATTCCAAGTAAAATGATAAAATCCCCTTTATTAATTTCTAGACTAATATTATCTAATACAGTTTTATTTTTATACGTCTTTTTTATATCAGTTATTATCATAACTACCCTCAATTAGATAAAAAGTAGGTACTTTTTCGGTTAAAACAATATAATTCATATCATTAATAGATATTAAAAGACTTGTTAAGAATAAATTATTCGATGGATATAAAATAATTTCCTTAGTCTCAGTTAAGTTATTAGGTTTAATATCATAAGTAATAACTTTATTAAAAAGCAAAATTTTTTTAATATCAAAATCCATTTTCAATTTTATATGTATTTCTTTTATGTTATCTTGCAAATTATATAAGCAAGAGTATGATAAATCATTAATTTCAGTTTCTTTAAAATATATATTTCCCAATTCAAAAGTTATTTTTTCTTCACTCGTTTTTAAAACAAATTTTGCATCATATAGACCATTTTTTACACTAATCATGTCAAAAATATAATTAATAGTATAAAGATTATCTTCCTTAACTACATTTATATTATTTAACACTATTTTATTTAGTTCGTCATTTAAATAAAGTTCACAAGTAATATTATTTGAATTTGTATAAATAGATTTTTCTTTATTTGTATATAAGTTTAAACAAAAACTATCTTCTTTTTCGTTAATAAATTGTATCTGATAAGCACTGAAAAGAGAAACTTTATCTATCCTTTTTGAATAAAGATATGAAAATATAAAGATAACTATAGATAAACAAATAATATTTTTTCATATGGCTAATTTCTCAATTTTTAAATACGATTCAGTAATCGTAAAATACTCAAATGCACCAATTTGATCTTCCATCCATAACCAATAATAGCACGCAACACCATTTGTATAATATCCTTGTCCTTCTACATATCCTACACAAATGGTCTTAGGATCAACTGTAAGAGACAAATTTTGTTGTTCTTTAACAAGTTCTGTTGTCGTATATTCTCCTGATATTTTAAGTGTATTATTAAGCGAACTAGTAAAAGATTTAACTTTTCCTGAAGTTTTAAGTTCAATTGAATCAGTAGCTGAAACGCTAGTTTTTGTTGTTGTTTCTTGTTGAATGTTTAATGTATAAGTAATAGGAGTACTGCCTTCATTTCTGTAAGAAAACAAAGCTCCCGTAATAAAAGTTGCACGAACATTTTTATTAAATTTGTATATATTCCACCCATTAAATCTTCTTTTTCTAACATTAGATAATTGATCATTTATTTCACTTTTAGTGTAATCTTTTAAAAGTTTTCCGCTATCAACATTTATATATGCGAACGCATTATAATCTTTTTGTTCAGCGTTTAGCGTATTAGTACTAGATATAATAAATAATAATGTTACTACACTAATTATAATAAAAACAATTTTTCTCATTTAATTCACCTCATATATATTACGAGTTAAATCAAATTTTTACTAAAAAAAATTTTATTACCACTTGCTTAACACAAATAAGTAATAAAATCTTAATTTTTACGCATATTCTTTTTTAAGTATTTAAAAATGTATTTTTCACCATTTTGAACATATAACGTTAATAACATTTTCATTTTTTCTTTTGTTTTGTCATGCATTACAAGATGATTTTCTTCTTTTAAAAAATAATCTAGGACCATTTTTCTTTCAAAGTTTTTTTTATTATAATTTTTACTAGCTGCAATTCTATCGCAAACAGATTCTGCAATATATCTATCAGGCATTCTTACAGGTGCATATCTATTTTCACTTTTAACAAAATCAAACCAGTATTCACAATGATGCTTATTTCTACCCTTATGATGTAGCCAAGCACTTGAATAGCCTTTTTCTTTACGTTCATTTTCATTTGGAGAGTATTTACCATATGCAAAATATTTAACCGATGGTATAAATTCAGATAAACTGTATTTTGATAAATCATGTAGTAATCCTTGTTTATAAAGACCACTTCTAAAGCAATATAGCATAACTAAATGACGATGTTTTGTAATAACTATAAAATGACGTATAACCTTAAACATATTTCCTCACAAAAAAATAAGCAATCACAAATGTGATTGCCATTAATTTATTACTTAAATCTCTTACGAGCTTCTTGACGTTTTTGTTTACGTACGTCAGATGGTTTTAAATAATATTGACGCTTCTTAGCTTCTTGAAGGTTGCCAGATCTAGTAACATCGCGCTTAAAACGACGAAGAGCATCATCGATGGATTCTTTTTCATGTACGATTGTTTTTGCCATAATTTCCAGGCCTCCTTCCATTTTCGAAAATCCTTTTATATTATACATAATTTTTTTCCATATGTAAATAGAGAAATTTTATTTTTAGATGAAAAGGATTAATTTTTACTAAATACAAATTTATTTAATGACTCATCGTAAACGTAACCAATAGTGCGAATAATACTGATAATTTCTTCTTTATCATAATCTAAATCATAACAAAGATCATCTAAAGAATCATAATTATCTCTTAATTTAGTATTAATAATACTAAGTAAAATATTAGGATCTTTTATCATTATTCAATATATGTTCCGTCATTTACATTTTGTAATTTTTTAACTTGCACTTTATAGTTGCCTTCTCTTATTGCAATACCTTGAGCAGCATATAAATCATCTTCTGGTATTAAACCAATATATGAAACAGCTGGTATAGCACCAACACGAGTAGCTTCTTCTTTTAATTTATTTAATCTATATTCTTCAATATATCCTTCTCTTGGCATAATTGAAACACTAGTAGCAACTAAATAATTTTTATCGCCCTTTGAAACTATAGCATTCGCAAAGTCAACTAAATTACCAGCAATAGACTTACAAATAAATCCATTCTTTTCGATTTCACCTTTAAATGCATTCATACCAAAACGATATAATTCATTATTAGTTAAAACTTTATCGTTTCCAATTCCACCAACAGTCTTTTCCCATGGTTTATCTTTATTTGCTTGATAGAAGCCAATATGCTCGCTAAATATCCAAATTTTAATAGGATCTGCATCTATATTAGACTTAATATATTCTTCTACAGCTTGTTCATATAAATCCATATAATCAATTATTTCATTTTCAAGATGTTTAGGAAGATTGAAAGTTATACCTTCAAATACTTCATAAGGAACCATCCAAACACTTTTCTCTTCAGGTCTAATATTTTGTAAAATAGCAATCTCCATTGCTTTTCCAAATAAATATGAAGATGCATCAATTGCCCATTCTAAACGTTTAGAAAGATCTAATTCTTGATAAAACGCTTGAAATAAAGGAATAATTCTATTGTAAACTGCAGCTTGTTCTTTAGTAATTGCAGTTACGCGTCCTGGATTACATAAAATTTCTAAAAATTCTTTTTTACTTGCCATAATAAAACCTCATAATTTTTAAATTATTTTATCATTATTTTATATTTTTTTAAATAGATAATAAAATACTATCTACATTTTAGAAATATTTTTCTTAATTTGTTCAATATAATATTTAGTATTATCAATAAGTATATTTAAATCAACAACATTTTGTTCTTCAATTTGCCCAGTGTAATAAGGCAGGTGAATAAATAATGCTTTAGAGTTGTTATAATATAAACTTGTATAATAAACTGTGTTACATATATAACCACCAGCAGATAAAGATATATAAGATTTAACATTTTCTTTATTTGCGTTGTCCACAATATCTTCAATATCAAGTTTTGTTTTTAAAGCAAATTCTTTATCCTGTATAACCTCACCTTTTAAGCGAAGAACATTATCGTTGTCACTAATCTTAGCGCGTGTATAATTTAATGCTACTTTTTCAATTCTAAGTTCTTTTTCGCCGCCTGCTTGTCCTAAATTTATAACAAAATCAGGTTTAATTTCTTCAATATATTGTTTTAATAAATCACGTGCTCTAGTGTAGCTTACAGGTAATTCTTTTTTTATAACACAAGGATCATCTATATTTTTAAATACTTCTAAGCTAGAATTAGTAGGTAAATTATTAAATGGTTCAAATGCTGTTAATAAAATTTTCATATGGCCTCCAATAATATAAATATTTTATCATATTAAAAAAATAAATTAATTAAAATGATTAATAAAATAAAAAAATTCAGGAAATATTAAATCTCCTGAACTATTAAAAGGGGGTTGTGATAAATATCACAATCTTGGGATAGGGATGTCAACATTTGTTGACAAAAATAATATATCACGATAAATATGCAATGTCAACAAACATTCACATTTAATAAACAAATTTGCTTAATATGTTAAAAACTTTTTATTATTTTGTATTCAAAACAAAATACGCAACATTTTCTATATGATCACTTTGTGAAAACATATCAAATGGTGTAACTTCAACCAATTTATAGCCATTATTAATTAAATATTTAGTATCACGAGCTAGACTTTGAGGAAGACACGAAATGTATACAATATTCTTAATATTCATTTTAATTATTGTATCCATGAACTTTTCATCAGTACCTTTTCTAGCAGGGTCTAATACAATATAATCTATATTTGTTAAATTTGCAAGTCTTTCTATCTCATCTTCGCATTTTCCACATATAAAAGTAACATTATCTATATTGTTTAACTCTTTATTAAAATTTGCGTTATCAATAGCTTCTTTAACAACTTCGATTCCGTAAACATGTTTAGCTTTTTTAGCCATATTTAGTGTTATACTACCAACACCGCAATATGCATCAATAATATTTTTTGATGTGTCTGAAGGAATGTAAGATATTGCTTTGTTATAAAGATTTTCACATTGGTCGTGATTAACTTGTAAAAATGAATTAGGATGTACAACGAACTTTAATCCGTTTATATCTTCTATTAAATATTTATCTAGTAATAAGTGAATAAACTTACCTTTTAGTATAACATTAGTTCTTTGATCATTTACACACATGTAAATGCTCTTGATAAAATCAAACTCTTTTGCAAGTTCCATAGCCATGCTAAATAAAGCTTTATTGTTTTCTTTTACAACATAAACTACCATAAATTCATTACTACTATTAACTCTAAGCATAATGTTACGCATAGTACCCTTATGTAATGTTTCATCATAAATAGACAACTTATGATCTTTTATTTGTTTTTTAATAAAACTTATTATAACTCTAGCATTCGCGTTTTCGATTAAGCATTCATCATTTTCAATAATGTTGTGACTTTTGTGTTCATAAAACCCGGAAATAACTTCGCCATTTTTTGCTCCAAGAGGAACAACAATCTTATTTCTATAATGAAGAATATTAGGATTAGGTACAACATCTAATACATTCGCATCAATACCGCCAATACGATGAAAAGTATTTTTAACATTGAACTTTTTAAATCTAAGTTGTTCATCATAATTCATATGCATTAAAGAACAACCACCACATTTAAAATAGTTTTTGCATATATCTTCATTTCTATGTTCACTTTTTTTAACAATTTCAACTAAAGTAGCTTCAGCTAAATTTTTAGTTATTCTATCAATTCTAGCTTTTACAATTTCACCTTTTATTGCGTAAGGAATAAAGATAGGAAAACCATCAAGTTTAGCCACGCCATATCCTAAATGATCATAGTCTATAATATTAACTTCTACAATTTCATTAATTTCCATTTTATTCTCCACTATAATATTTAGCCAAACCACCTTGACTAGTTTCCCTGTATTTATTTTGAATATCTCTTCCTGTTTCAAGCATAGTCATAACCACCATATCAAAACTTATTTTTTGTTCATTTGAATCAAGTAAACTTGCAAGTTTAGTCGCGTTTATTGCTCGTATAGCACCTACTGCATTACGTTCTATACAAGGAATTTGTACGTAGCCTAAAATAGGGTCACAAGTTAATCCTAAATGGTGTTCTAAAGCAATCTCACTTGCTTGATCTATTACATTTTCATCATATCCTAAAACATAAGCATAATATGCGGCAGCCATTGAACAAGCAGTACCTACTTCAGCTTGACAACCGGCTTCCGCTCCGGAAATTGAACCATTCTTCTTTACAATGTTTCCAATTAATCCTGCAACAGCTAATCCTTTAATAGCTAATTCTTTAGAAATATGATCATGTTCTAAAGAATACCTTAAAACAGCTGGAACTATACCACAAGAACCACAAGTAGGACTTGTAACAATTACACCGCCATCAGCATTTTCTTCGCTTGCAGCATATGCATATGCATATAAATGTCTTAAATCTCTTTCGTCTGAGCTTTCTTTAACCTTTTTATTATACAATGTATTAGCTTTTCTTGTAATTTGAAGTTTTCCTTGAATTAAAGATGTTTTATTCAATCCATTTTCAATTGTATTTAACATTTGATTATATATTGAATCCATGTATTCTAAAAAATCAGAGTCTTCATTTTCTAAAATAAAATCAAATAAATCAATGTTTTTTTGATTAATATATCGTTTAATTCCACCAAGAGTATTTAATTTATAGATTTCATTGATTTCAATTTGTTTTTCGCCCTCGATTTGAATCGATCCGCCACCGATAGAATAAACTCTCATTTTACCAATTTCTACGTCATCTTTATAGGCTATAAAATCTAATGTATTAGGGTGTTTAGGTTCACTTAAATAATCAAATTGAATCTCACAGTCACAAAAAATATTATCTTTAATGACTTTATCTGTTAAGTGTCCTTTTCCTGTTAATGCAAGAGAACCATATAATATAACACGAGCTTTATTTGCGTTTTTAAATCTTTCATTGAATATTAAAGTTGCCTTTTTAGGACCCATTGTATGAGAACTAGATGGACCATTACCAATTTTGTACAAATCTTTTATAGAATACATAATTATACCTTCTTTTTAAGTTCAATAATTGTATCACGAATTTGCGCTGCCATTTCAAAATTCAAATTCTTTGCAAACTCTCTCATTTCTTCTTCTAACTGCTTAATCATTTCAATAGTTTCTTCTTTTGTTAATTCAGTCTCACTACGATTATTTAAAATATCTTCTTCTTTGCTTCGATGTATAGAAACGCTTTCTGGAATATCTTTTTTAATAGTATGTGGTATTATATTATTTTCTTTATTATATTCTTCTTGAATTTGACGTCTTCTGCTTGTTTCTTTGATAGCCTCAGACATAGAAGGAGAAACAGAATCCGCATACATTATAACCTTTCCATTTTGATTACGTGCAGCACGTCCTATAGTTTGTATTAAAGAACGAGTACTTCTTAAAAATCCTTGTTTATCAGCATCTAATATACATACTAAAGATACCTCAGGTATATCAAGACCTTCACGTAAAAGATTAATACCTACTAAACAATCATATTTTCCAAGTCTTAAATCTCTAATTATATCCAAACGTTCAAGTGGTTTAATTTTACTATGTAAATAAGCCACTTTTAAATCCATATTTTTTAGATAATGAGTTAAATCTTCACTCATTTGAATAGTTAATGTTGTTATTAAAACTTTTTCGTTCTTAGAAATTCTTTCATTAATTTCTTTATATATATCATCTACTTGACCTAACGTAGGACGTACTTCAATTATAGGATCTAATAGCCCTGTAGGTCTTATAATTTGTTCACTAACAGGTAAGTCTTTTGACATTTCGTAATCCCCAGGAGTTGCGGACATATATAAAACCTTATCTAATTTAGTCTCAAATTCTTTAAATTTAAGAGGTCTGTTATCTAATGCGCTTGGTAAGCGAAATCCATAGTTTACAAGAGTTTCTTTTCTACTTCTATCACCATTATACATACCACCAATTTGCGGTATAGTAACGTGAGATTCATCAATAACTAGTAAAAAATCTTTTTTAAAAAAATCAAGGAGCGTTGAAGGGGTTTCTCCTTCTTCTCTAAGTTCCATATGCCTACTATAATTTTCAACACCAGAGCAAGTTCCCATTTCTCTAATCATTTCTAAATCATAATTAGTTCTTTGTTCAATTCTTTCAGCCTCAAGAAGTTTACCTTCTTTTTTAAATGTATCAACCTGTTTTTTAAGTTCCGCTTCAATTCTTCTTGTAGCCTCTTCTAATCTTTCTTTTGGTGTAACAAAGAAAGATGCTCCAAAAATATTAATGAATTCAATCGATTCTATTGTCTTTCCACTAACAACATCAATTAATTTAATTTTATCAATTTCATCATCAAACATTTCAATTCTAACCGCATGTTCATGAACTGAAGCCGGAATTATATCAATAGTATCTCCTCTTTTTCTAAAGGAGCCACGTTTAAAATCATAATCATTTCTTTCATATTGTAAAAATATTAAATGATTAAGTAAATCATCAACTTCTATCTTTTCACCTACGCGTAAACATAGCATCGAATTAAGATAATCATCAGGATTACCTATGCCATATATACAAGAAACTGATGCTACCACGATAACATCATCAAATTCAAGCAAACTTGCAGTAGCTCTATGGCGTAATTCATCTATTTCATCATTAATCTTAGCATCTTTTTCAATAAAAGTATCGCTAGAAACAACATAAGCTTCAGGTTGATAATAATCATAATAAGAAATAAAATATTCTACATGATTATTAGGGAAAAAACTTTTAACTTCGTTATATAGTTGTCCTGCTAATGTTTTATTATGAACTAAAATTAAAGTTTTCTTATTTAATTCTTTAATTATATTACAAACAGTAAAAGTCTTGCCAGTTCCTGTAGCACCTAGCAAAACTTGCTCATTTAAACCCTTATTAAAATTATCAACAATTTGTTTTATAGCTTTGGGCTGATCACCAAATGGAACAAATTTAGAAACAAGTTCGAAGCTCATATTTTAATTCCTCAATAACGCTTAAATTATAACATTAGTAGGCTTAAAAAAAAAGAAGAGTTTCCTCTTCATTTTTAAATAATTTTAATTGTTTTGATATACAATTTCTTCTTCATTTGCAAGACCATTTGTCTTTTTAATCATATTCTTATATAAAATAATAAAACATATAATATGAGCAATTAAGGTAATTGTCCAGCTTGCTGGATATGACCAAACAATACCGGATAAATTGTGGAATGTTTCATGAGGGAAAAATCCATAAATAAAAATAATTCTAGTTCCACAAATTCCAATTGCTGTAACAATAGTAGGAATCAATTGTGAATTAATACCTCTTATAGCACTTGCTAAAACATCACAAATTCCACATAAAGAATAAGTAGCGGCTAAAATAATCAAACGCTTTTGTCCTTCTAGAATTGAAGCCTCATCTTTTACATAAATATTAATTAGTTGTCTACTTAATAATAATGCTGCGCCGGAGAAAATAACATCATACATTAATACCATTATTATTGAATAAAAAATAATCTTTTTAATATTTTTATAATTTTTTACAGCATAATTTGCACTTATAAAGGCAATACATGCAAAACATGTTTGTTCCATTGATGTATAAATGAATCCTTCAATAGATGAACTAGCACCACTACCATTAATAACAGCTTTGCCTAAAGAATTAATTGATGATTGAATAATAACGTTTGAAATAGAGAAAATTACTGATTGAAGACCTGCAGGTACCCCAATAAAAATAATTTGTTTTCCTTCATTTTTATATGGTCTAAATTCTTTTAAGTTGAAATGATAAAATCCTTTTGATTTAAATAAAGTAATAACGATAAGTATAGCTGAAACAGCTTGACTTAGTGCTGTAGCTATACCAACACCTAATGTATCTAATTTAAAGCCACAAACAAGGATGAAATTAAAAATAATATTAACAACTCCGGCAATCAATAAGAAAAAGAATGGCTTCTTCGTATCACCAACTGCACGTAATATAGATGATCCAAAATTATAAATCATCATAAAGAATACACCAATAAAATACATTTTTAAATAATCGTTACTTAATTTCAAGAATTCTTCATCTGTCCCTTGTAGTATAAGCAATTGTTTAGAGAAAACTACGCCAAAAATAGAAGCAACTAAACCTATTATTATTGAATAAAACATTGCAGTATAAACAACTCTTTGGCCTTTTTCTTTATCATTAAGACCAAACGCACGTGCCATTAATACATTTGATCCAGTTGAAATTCCTATAAATAAATTAATTATTAAACTAGTTAAAGCACTAGTTGAGGAAATTGCACCCACAGAATTTTCCGATCCAAAGTTACCACAAACAATTAAGTCAGCTGCACTGAACAATAATTGTAATAATCCAGATAAAATTAATGGAATCGTATATAAATTCATTTTTTTGAACAAGTTTCCACTTGTAAAATCAACATCTTTTTTCATAATATCACCTTGTAACCTAAATATTCTATACCTTATATTTTATGTGTCAATAGTAAATTCATTAAAAAAGTCCTAGATAGCGTCTAGGACTTGAATTCTATTTTGACATACCAATTCCGTTTTTCTTAAAACCTAATGCTTCATAGAATGATTCATCAGATAAATCATCAGTTATAATATTTGTAAAACCATGAATTGCTAAACGGTTAGCTTTTTCAAGCAAACATTTGTAAACTTCCATTTTATCAAAACCATCTTTACACAATACTTCCATTACATATGTTGTATAAGTAAAATCGGAAATACAGCGCATAAATCCAATGATTTCATCATTTTCTATACATACAAAAGATTCACTATTAGATAAAGCTTCTTTATATAAATTTTTATCTTTTTTATATAACGCAGTTAATTTTTCTTGTTTAACTAACGATAAAATTTTATCATAATCCAATAATGCATCATAACTTCTAACTTTCATAAAACCACCTAATTAAGTATATCACTAAATAAAACCGATTACAAACTAATTTCCTTAAGACCAGTAATAGGATTTTCCGCAAATTCATCATTTACAACATTATTTGCAATATTATCTGCATGATCTCCAATACGCTCTAAATTAGATAAAATTTCAACATAATAGTCTAAATCTGAAACTGTGCAAATTCCTTTGTTAATACGAATAATATGTCTTTTGCGATAAACTTCTTCCATCTCATCAACACTTTTTTCAATTTCGATAACAACTTTAGCCTCGTCTTTATTCCATGTATTAATTGCATCACATGAATTTTTAATCATTTTTTCGAGAGCACTAAACATATTATTTAAGTCTTTTGAACCTTCTTCAGATAATTTTAAATTAGAATCATATCTTTGATTAAAGAATTCAATAATGTTAGTTAAATGGTCTCCTATACGTTCTAAATCTTTAATAGTATCTAAATATTTAGATAGTGTGTTACTATCTTCTTTATTTACGCCCTCTTGTGTAATGCGAATTAAATAATCATGAATTTGTTTATCCAATGTGTCTAACTCTTTTTCAAGTACATCAGCTTCTTCAATTGTTCCTTTAATATTTTCAAAAGAATATTTATAAGTTAAATCAAAGTATTCTAAAACCTTTTCTGTCATATATTTTATAGCTGTTGAAACAAATTCAAGAGCCATCGAAGTAGATTTTTTAATTAAAGAGTGATCATTTAGACCTCTATAAATGACATTTGTACTAGTCTTATCCTTAAACATTTTGCATGCAAGTTTAGACATATAATTTCTAAACCAAAATAATACAAATGTAACAACAATATTAAAAATTATATGACTGACCGCTATAGTTAATTCACCATTTAAATGGCATAATGACTCTATTTTTTCAATTAATATTGTATAAGGATACAAAATTATCATGAATAAAAGAGCACCGATTACATTAAACATTGTGTGAACACAAGCTGTTCTTTTTGATTCAGTTGTACCACCAATTGCCGAGAATATAGCAGTAATGGTAGTACCAACGTTTGCACCAATCATAATTGAAATAGCACCAATAAGTTTAATAGTACCACCAGCATATAAAGCTTGTAAAATACCAAGGCTAGCTGCTGAAGATTGAATAATTGCAGTAAATATTGTACCTAGTAATAAGCCTAAAATAGGATAATTTGAGAAATATGTAAATAAATTTTTACTTTGTTCTTCGTACTCAGTAAAGATTTGATTTAATCCTTGGCTCATTAGCGTTAAGCCTAAGAACAAAATACCAAATCCAAATAATGCTTGACCAATTTCCTTAGTCTTCTTCTTTTTAGCAAAGAAATATATAGCAGAACCTATAAATACAAAAGATATAAAATAATCGCTAATAGGTAAACCCATCATTAAAACAGTTAAAGTAGTACCTATATTAGCACCCATAATTACACCAATAGCTTGGGGTAAAGTCATAAGACCAGCTCCTACAAGACCTACAATAAGTGCTGTAGTTCCTGAAGATGACTGAATTAATATTGTAACTACTATACCAACTAATATTCCTTTTAGAGGAGAATCTGTTGTCTTTTTAATAATGGTCTTAAGTCTATCACCAGCAATAGCTTTCAAGCTTGAAGACATTCTGTTTATTCCGTATAGAAACAAACCAAGTCCGGCTAGTACTAAAATAATTAATAGTGACCAACCTTCAATATTCCACTCTGAAATATTGATAAAATTAGCTGCAATCATATAAACCTCACTTTAAATTCCTAACGCTTCTTTAGCTAACAAGTCAACTTCTTCGTTATATTTAACGCCGGTGTGACTCTTAACTTTGAAAAAATTTACATTAATCTTATCACTATTATTTTTTGCAAATTCTTGATATCTTTGAGTTAATGAATTGTTAGCTTTCCAATCTCCCGTATACCAACTTTCGATTCCTTGATAATCATAAAATAAATCTAGCGTCTTAATATTATTTTTAATTGCATATTGAATGATAAATGAAGCTCCGCGTATCTCTCCTGCAACATTTCTAGCAAATGAATATTCATCTTGCTCAAACTTTTTCTTAAATGTTAATTTTTTACCATCTACAAAAAGAATTGCTCCAAAAGAATAGGCTCCTGTTTTAACATTATAAGAACCATCTACATAGGCTACAGGATTTACGAATTGTTCTTCTTCTTTTAATTTAGCATCTTCTAAATTTAAGCCAAGATATTCTCTAGCCTCGTCTAAAGAAGTAAAAGATTTATATTCTGCCCCTTTAAAATTAAGAACTGATTTCTTACAATCTTCCCAGGTTTCAAATATACCAGTTGTGTTTCCTTTTTTCACAGCATAATACTTCATATTATCACCTTTTTAATTATAACTAATTTTTTACAACTAATAAATAAGAAATTTACAATTTATATAAAAAGAAAAAACTAAGCTTAAAAAAGCTTAGTCATTTCTATTATAGGTATTTATTACTTAACAGTAACGAATTCAATTCCCTTTGTAGTAACTTTAAGGATAGCATCGCCTTGTTCAAGTTCTAATTGAGTCTTAGCTTTAGCAAGAGCATCATCATAGTTACCAACAACAGCTTGTACACCCCAAGCAAGAGCTAATGTTCTAGCATCAGAATGAGTAGGAACAGCGAAGAATACGTCAGCTTGTGGACGATATTGAGCAATCTTGTTAGCAAGTTCAACATCACCTTCAGCAACAACTGCAGAAACTTCAAATTCCTTTGCAATTGTAGCAACAGCTAAACCGATAGCATCCTTTTCATCCTTATCATTAGGACATTCAAGAACGTTTTCAATCATCTTGTCATGATCGATATCATCTTCAGCTCTTTCATCAATCTTAGCCATATAAGTTACAGCTTCTAGAGGGAAGTCACCTTGAGCAGATTCACCTGATAACATTGTAGCAGATGTACCTTCAAGAACAGCATCATAAACGTCTGAAACTTCAGCACGAGTAGGACGTGGATTTCCTTGCATTGAATCTAACATTTGAGTTGCAGTAACAACAATCTTACCTGAAGATTGAGCTAAGTAAATCATTTCACGTTGAATTGATGGAACATCCCAAGCTTCAACGTTAACACCCATGTCTCCACGAGCAACCATTACACCATCAGAAAGTGCAACGATTTCTTCCATGTTTTCAACACCTTCAGTGTTTTCAATCTTAGAAATAATCTTAACATGTGAATTATTTTTGCTAGCGAAAATATCACGAATATCTTGAATATCTTGAGCACGACGAACAAATGATGCAGCTACGAAGTCAACATCTTGGTCGCAACCCCATTCAAGGTCTTTCTTATCTTTTTCAGAAATGAATGTCATGTTAAGCTTAACGCCTGGAACATTGATATTCTTCTTGTTCTTTAATGTACGGCTGTTTTGAACAGTACATACTAATTCACGGCAAGATTCATCCTTACCAGTAACTTTTAAACGTAGTAAACCATCTTCAATAAGAATGAAATCACCAACTGATAGATCATCATACATATTAGGATAAGATACAGCAATCTTGTCTGGAGTACCATCAGTGAAATCATAATCCATAGTAACACGGATTTCTTTTCCAGCTTCTAATTGAATCTTTGGATTTAAATGCCAGTCTAATTCGCCTGCTTCATTCTTAGAACCTACTAGGTATCCTGTACGGATTTCAGGGCCCTTTGTATCAAGCATAATAGCTACATTCCAGCCATTTTCTTCGTTTAATTCTTTAATATTTTTTACACGTGCGCCTTGCTCTTCATAAGAACCATGAGAGAAGTTCATACGCATTACATTCATACCTGCTTCAATTAAGCTCTTTAATTGCTCTTTCTTTTCTGAAGAAGGTCCAATTGTACATACAATTTTAGTTTTTTTCATAAAAATATTGCTCCTTATATTGATATCAAGGTATTCTATACCCGTGTAATATTATATATTATTTTTAAAGTCACTACAATATTTTTTCAATATTTTTTAATTCATAAGTAACTTTTTTTATTAAATAGGGTTTATAAATTTAGTTAAACTACAAAAGTAAAGACAATGTAAATCAAATAGTTGATTTAAATTTAATTTATAATATAATTAAATAGTCAACAAAAAGGAGATTTTTATGAAACAACTAATTGGTGCAGCAATTCTTGGCCAATCAGGTGGTCCTACATCTGTTATTAACTCAAGTGCTGCCGGAGTATTTATTGAAGCTCTTAATCAAGATTGTATTACAAACGTTTTTGGAGCTAAACACGGAATTAAAGGTATTTTAAAAGAAGAATTTTACGATATTTCTAAAGAAGATATCGAAGAATTAAAATTACTTCGTACTACACCAAGTTCTGATATAGGCTCTGTTAGATATAAACTTAAAAATTTAAGTGAAGATGACACTGACTACAAGAGACTTCTTGAAGTATTCAAAAAATATAATATAAGATATTTCTTCTATAATGGTGGAAATGATTCAATGGATACATGTAACAAAGTATCTAAATTCTTTAAAGATTCAGGATATGAATGTATTTGTATAGGTGTACCTAAAACAATTGATAATGATTTAGCTGTAACAGATCATTGTCCTGGTTATGGTAGTTCCGCAAAATACGTTGCTACTACATTAATGGAAATTAAGCGTGATGCTTATGTTTACGAACAACCTATGGTTTGTGTTTGTGAAATTATGGGTAGAAACGCTGGATGGCTTACTGCTGCTGGACAACTTGCAATTGAAGCCGGATGTGGTCCTGATTTAATTTACTTACCTGAATTAGACTTCGATTTTGATAAATTCATGGATAAAGTCGGTGAATTAATCGAAAAAAACAAGCACGTGTTAATTGCTGTTAGTGAAGGTATTAAAACTAAAGAAGGAAAATATATCCCTGAATTATTCAAGACTCTTGAAACTGATTCATTTGGTCATGCCCAACTTGGTGGTACTGCTAGTGTTTTAGCTGATCAAATTCATAACAAATATAATGTTAAAGTTCGTGCTATTGAATTTAACCTTATGCAAAGATGTGCTCAACATTTAGCATCAAAGACTGATATTCTAGAAGCTTATAACGCAGGTAAAATGGCTGTTAAATATGCTTGTAAGGGTATTACTGATAAGATGGTTGGATTTGAAAGAGAATATGTTGATGGTAAATATAAATGCAAATATTCATTAATCGACTTAGCTTTAGTAGCTAACGATGAGAAAAAAGTTCCTCTTGAGTGGATCAATGAAGACGGAACTAGTTTAAATCATAACTATATTGAATATGCTCTTCCGCTAATTCAAGGAGATATGAAAGCACCACTTGAAAACGGTCTTCCTAGATTTGCTAAACTTAAAAAAATATTATATACACAAGAATAAAAATAATGCTGTGGATTCAAAATTCACAGCATTTTATTTTTCTAAACTAATATTGAATTTATCATTTTGTGTGTACTTCTTAATTTCTTCACATACAAAAGTATAAACTTTATCTTTGTTTTTCTTAAGTGATTTAAACTCATTTTTAAACTCTGGATAAGTACTAATAAGCAGATCTAAATCATCTTTCTTTTTATTATGTAGATATGAACAATAAGATCTAACATTTTGATAAGTTAAAAAATAATATAACAAAAATATAGCCTTTTCTACTAAATTACTACTTTCTAAGAATGTCTTGTAACTATGCGCTAAATTATTAAAAACATCAATATCAACATTTTGATTAATATTTTCTTCTTCAATATGATTTTTAATATCATTATTTAAATAATTAATTGTTTTAGTCAATTTTAAATATGCTTCATCATATGTTTTAAAGCCTTTTTCTTTAGATAAATAAGCCCATTCATTATTTTTTAAAATTTCTTTATAGATTATATAATCATTTCTTCTTTTAACAATTGAACCTCTAAACATATAGGAATTATCTATATAATATTCGTCTTCTTTTATGCCAATAATATCATTGATTAGTTTAATAATACTTGATTTAAATAAACAAATGTTCATACTTTCTTTAAAGTTAAGTATTATATCTTCTAGAAATATATCAAATTCACTATTTATATATCCCTGTAATAAACTTTCAATTTCTTTTAAACTAAAATTATAACATCTTGCATAAAAATCAACCATTTTTGCAGTATTACTTGCTTCAAATAAAGACGCAAGTAAATAATGTTTTTTAGTATCATTATTAGACTCATAATAATTAAAATTATCAAAAATTAAAAAGAAATCTTCAAATTTTTTCTTTTTATTCATTTTGTCTTTGTAAATCGTTCTATCATGAATAATAAAATCTTTAATAATAAAAATTGATGTAATGG
>CAVEPF010000093.1:17533-19942 GCA_963617645.1 Anaerotignum sp.
CAACAAAAACTATTTCAATTATATTTATAATTTTGTTCTTAGAATCTATCCTATAAAAAATCAAACAAAATATAACAAAAATTGTATACATAATTAGCATTTTCAAAATTTGTTTAATTATAAAATTATAATCTTTCAAATCAATCACCTAATTTATTATACAATACGAATAGAAAAATGAGTACAACTTTAATCGTACTCATTAATGTTTATTTATTTTCCACCATTAGGTTTTCCACCATTACCGCTAGGACCACCTTGTCCTTGTCCACCTTGTCCAGGATTTCCTCCTTGGTTACCAGGACCGCCATTCGAATTACTACTTGCAGTAATATTTGATGTTACAGAAACGGTAGTTGTTGTATTATTTAAACTAAATACATAGCTAGATCCACTAGTAATATTACTTGAAGAAAATACTATTTCACCAAATGATTGACTAAATGTAGTTGTATAAGATTCATCATTACCTGTTATAGTTAAAGTGTTAGATGAACTATTAGAACTAAGTTCTGTAGTTTCAATTACAAAAGTAGAACCACTTGTAGCATAATTTTGTGTTTCAGTCATTCCACTTGCACCAATAGCTAAGACAAATGAGCCCGCAAATGTAATTGTAGAATCAGCATCGATTGCGCTATCAGCGCCGCTTGTAGGACCTAATACTAAAACTGTTCCAGCATTAAAATTAATTTTGCCATTAGAATCTAATCCGTCACCTTTACCATTAACCGAAACATATGATCCATTAAAATCCATAGTTAAGTCTGCATAATCACTAGTTGTGTAATCACTTGCTGCATTTATGCCATCATCATTTGCACTTAAATAAGCACTACCTTCTTCAAAATAGATATGACTAGCTTCAACAGCTTCATAAGAATTAGTAACAGTTAAAACTGTATCACTACCCTTTAAGTAAAAATCATGTTCAGGTGCAAAGCCTTTGTTGCCGGCATTTACATTAACTATTGAACCACCATCAATTGTAGTATCACCGTAATCTACCTTAGAACCAGAATCAGTTGATGTAATGTTTACTACAGCACCATCTGTAATTAACAAATTATAATCAGTACTACTAACTTCGTATTCAGTAGTTGTGTCCGTTGCAAGAGTATATTTTAAAGCTCCTACTTTTAATCCTTTTGAAGATTGAGTTAAAGCTAAATAGCGAGAGTAGTTTGTACCTATAACATCACTTGACATTTTTTGATAAGAATTACCAGATTTAGACCACTTGAAATCATCATCCTCTAATTCATATTCCTCAATATTACTACTAGTATAGCTTACAAATGAACCTTGTGTTTCAATTTCAGTTGTTCCACCACTAATTGTAAGAGTTGTATTAGCTTGAATACCATCACCACATACACTCGCTTTATAAGTTGTATTAGTTAATTTAACATAACCAATGCTCGCGTCAAATGTAGGTGCCTCTGATACTTCTTCATTCTCTACTTCTGCACGAATTCCGTCTTTTCCAGCATATAAAACATTTACATTCGCGTTACTTAGTTCTACTTCTTCAGCTTGTATACCGTAATTATTTGCACTAAGTTCAAGGGTCGAATCTGTAACACTTACTAAACCATTACATTTAATAGCACTCTTAGAACCAGAAATTACAACAAGTTTTCCACTTCCTGTTATATTTAAAGAACCTTTAATATGAATTGCATTTGAATCGTCATAATTATTATAAATATAAGAAGTTGTACCTTCTGGTAAATTTAATGTAACAGATACATTTTTATTTTGATTATATAACGCTTTACCAGTATCACTATTTTGATATATAGTAGCATTTTCTAATGTTAAAGTAATACTACCCTTTTTTTCTGTTGTTATATTTACACCATTATAATAGTTTCCACTTAAAGTTTCGTCACTTTTAAAACTTGCTTCTTCTCCAGATTCTTCAGTAGTTAGAATGCTTGTGTCTATACTATTTAGACTAACTACAGGGGCTAAGCCACTTGCTACTATAGTATTCATTGTAATAGTTTGGCTACTAGAACTTGAACTAGTACTAGTTTGACTAGATCCAGTACTTGTTCCTTCAGTATTAGAACTATTTGAACTATCAACCAAACTACTTGTATTTGTTTGACAAGAAGTTAAGCCTAAAGCTAAACTTGATAATATTAATAAACTTGATAATTTTGTTTTCTTCATAATGTAATTTCTCCTTTTAGTAACTTCATTTTACGACATAAAAAATTTAAAACAATAGAATAACAAAAATGGCTATAATTCTTTAGTTTGTATTCACAAACCCAAATTTATAGCCATTTTTACCACAAAATTACCAAAATATTAAGATATTATTTCTTTTTTCTTCCTAAACCAACTTTATCCATTACTTTACTAATTTTTCTACTAGCTAAGTGCATTGCGTAATCT
>CAVEPF010000093.1:19952-21342 GCA_963617645.1 Anaerotignum sp.
GCGTAATCTTTACCCTCATCTAGTACTTCATCTAAATATGAAGAATTTAAAATTTCATTATACTTTTCTTGTATAGGTTTTATTTCCTCAATTACAGCATTGGCTAAATCTTCTTTAAATACTGCATAATTAGAATCTTTATATTCTTCTACTAAATCGTCAATAGATTTACCAGAGATACATGAATATATTGTAAGTAAATTAGAAATTCCTGGTTTATTTTCAGGATCAAAATATATTTTAGCTTCACTATCAGTAACAGCACCTTTTATTTTATTTCTAATTTGAGCTAAATCATCAAGTAAACAAATATTAGATTTAGGATTAGGGTCGCTCTTAGACATCTTCTTTGTAGGATCAGTTAAAGAATAAATTTTTTGTCCACCTTTAACTACTAAAGCTTCTGGTAAAACAAAAGTTTCACCATATTTATTATTAAATCTTTGTGCTAGATCACGAGTAATCTCTAAGTGTTGAGTTTGATCTTGACCGACAGGAACATATTTTGCATCATATAATAAAATATCACTTGCCATTAATGCTGGATATGTTAACAATCCTAGAGGAATTCCTTCATTCGTTTTTTGAGAAACACTCTTAGACTTAAATTGTGTCATTCTTTCAAATTCACCAATATATCCATTACATTCTAAAATCCAAGATAACATTGTGTGATAAGGAACTTCACTTTGAATAAATATATGACACTTTTTAGGATCTAGTCCACATGCAAGATATAATGCAACTAAACTCTTTATATTTTTTCTTAAAGTAGCCTTTTCTTGACTTACAGTAATCGCGTGTAAATCCGCAACAAAAATTAATATATCTTCATATTTAGGGTCATCTTGTAAATTAACAAAGTTTTTTAAAGCTCCTAAATAATTACCTAGAGTTATTTTTCCACTAGGTTGTATACCTGAAATAATTCTATTCATCATAAACCTCCATAAATTAAAAAAAGAGACACTCATCCAAAAGGACGAATATCTCGTGGTACCACCTTAATTTAAAGTATTAATAATACTTCCTCAACTCTTAACGCGAGTAACGTTAGTGAATACTAAATTTCCTCACTACCCTCGAAGGCCCATAAATATAATCTACTTTGTATCGTTTTCACCAGCCACGATATCTCTAAACAGTTCAAAAATATTATCTTCTTCTCAACGGTTTACTTAATTATAAATCAATTAAAATAAAATATCTAGACCATTTTCAAATCATTAAAATAAAAATTAACTTTACCAAATTTATCTTTATTTAAATTACCATAAGCTACATATAATTTGCTAGTATCAACTTGTTTAATTTCACTATATAATTTAGGAAATATAACAAAAGGAATTTCATTGTAGGAATCAGTCAAATTACCCACTAACATTAATGT
>CAVEPF010000094.1:0-5959 GCA_963617645.1 Anaerotignum sp.
GCTCAATTATGCGCTTATCTTTTTATCTTTAATAATTGCACAATCTTTAAATAAAAAATCAAAAGATATCATTGGCATTGCATCCAAATTGTCCATATTTATTATCGCCTTAACAACATATATCTATATAAGTAGAAATTAGGTCTATAAATATATAAAGATAAATTTAAACATATTAGTGGTAAAATTTACTTGTATAATTAAATCAATCAGTTATTTAAACTAATGGTTTATTTTGTTATAGATATTTATTTTTTTGAATGTTATAATTTCTTTAAGGTTGTGATTATATAATAATTAAAGCATTTCTAAAAGACATCCTTTTCTCTTAAATAGACTTTACTAGTGATTAATCCAGTTATAATACTTATAAATTTCACATTCGGGAGGTGAAGGGAGTAATATAAATTTGAAAGTTAAATTTATTATTTTATTTCAAAGGAGGGTTTATAATTAATGAAAAAAATAATTAAATTTTTTGTTTGTAGTGTTTTATTAGTACTTTGTTCAATTGGAATAACTTCAAGTGACAAAAACATTAAATCAGTTGAATCAAGCGACGAGCTTATTGACTCAATTGTTGATCTTGCTATAGAAGATGCAAAATTTAAAATTGATGATTACGTTGATACAAACTATTTTGTAAATCTAAAAGAATCCACTTCCATGATGGTTGATAATATTCAATTATTATCTACTAAAGTTGAAGACGAACAAGTTAGTGATGATGATATAGATGAGATTCAATATGAAACACTTACTACTTCAATAACAAAAATATTTGATGATTTGTCTGATGAAGAATATGATATTTTTAAAACTTTTGCTGAAGATGATTCTGATATTGCTGAAATGATAGAAATGATTGAAGGTAATTTTGAAACAACTAATTCAACAAATGAATCTAATTCTAGTACAATTAAAACAACAAATATAGTTACATTATCAGCAGGAGTATTAGAAATTGGTGCTATATTATGTTCACAAAATGTTTGTCAAGCGGCTATAGTTGCGATTAAGGGAGCATTTAATTCAATGATTGCGACTCTTAAAGCCTTCTTTGTTCCTAATGCAGCTAAAGCAATTATAATTACTGCTTCTATCTTAGTAATCTCAACAGTAGTAATTACTAATTGGAATAAAATAAAACCGGTATTCAACCAAATTGTAGATATATTTGTTAATAATGCTAAAAAATTTGCTTCTACTGTTACTAGAGTTTTTGATTCTATTTATAAATCTACTGCAAAATCTAAATCTAAAGAAGTACAAGAAAAAATTGACGATATATTAAAAGACTCAGAAGCTGGAAATGAAACAAAGGGTCCAAGCGATCAATATTTAAAAAAAGGTGGATTTGACCAAGCTAATAAAGACTATGATAAATTAGCTCCCAATGATTCAAAAGAAATTAATACGGCTGCTGGACCTGGTAGAGCTGGAACATTAGATGATGGAAGTGACGTTAATGTTAGACCAGGTAGTAGTTACGGAACCCCAACTTTAGAAATACAATTACCAAATAGGAGAAAAATTAAAATACGTTATGGAAATTAAAAATTACAATAATAATATTCCTGATGATAATTATGAAGTTATGACGGTTAAACGGGGTATAAATGGAACTTTAATTACATTAGACGGTATTAATAATGAAGTTAAAATTCGTTTTGGAGCAGTTGATTGTATTTGCGTTACTGATGAAGGGAGCAGAATTGAAACATATAATAATGGTAAAACAAAAGCCTTAAATGATTATCGATTAAAAAATTTCTATGGTAATCCATTTTTTATCGCAACAAGTGAGAATGATTTTACATTATGGCTAAATAAAGAAAGTTATGGTTTTTCAGAAGCTAGGCATGTCTCACATTATCTAATTATAACTCTTAATGATATTGTTGATATTGCATCTGTTTTTCCGCCAAAAATCTCAATAAAGAAAAAGCAATAACTTTAATCATTAATTTTAAATAATTAAACTTTTATCAATTATTTTGTTATAAAATCTTGAATTATATTTATCTAGTTCTTCCTTTGGTGGGGATAATTTTATGAATGTATCAAGATTTTAAAATTCTTCATTTTTCTTCTTATCCTATCTAAATGATAGGAATGTTGAATCATAAAGCTTTGATTTTTATTACTTAAGTCCCTTACATTAATATTAAGGGATTTTTTTATATCTTTTGTTGATGTATCTTTTTCATCTTTTTGTATCATTCTTGTGGATAGTTTAAAATACCAGAATTTATCAAAGAAACTGCATATTAAAGTTAATGTTTGGTCTATGCTTCTTAATATAGCATAAAGCGTTATATCATTTCTTTTATATTTAGCTTTACCTTGTATTTATGATGATTTTAATACCTTTGTTTTCTTTTGTTCCTATGTAAGTATCAATTCAATATACTTCACTAGAAAAACATAGATTAAATTTCAACGTTTAATCTAGGTAATTTTTATTATATTTTAAATATACTGAACTCCACAAATTACACCTCTTAGATTTTAAAAGGCCTTAGGAAACAAAAAGACCTCCTAAGAAAACTTAAGAGGTCGGATATTCAATTGGTGCTCTGAGTGGGACTCGAACCCACAAACTATCACTAGCATTAGATTTTGAGTTCTTCATCTCTATGCACAAAGTCAAGTATATGAGTACTCAAAACACTGATTTTTCCCTTTGTTAAGGGATTTATGCATTCCAAATTGAGAATTTAATGCTCTTTTAGGAATAACTAGATTGTGGAGATTTTTGCAAAAAGCGTGGAAATTGTAGTGGAGAATTATTTTCCACTACTATTAGTGGAACATTCCACTATTCTAGAGGTATTACTAAGCCATTTTTTAATGAAGTCAACCTCTTAACTTCCACTACTATTTTACCATTTTTAGAGTATTCTTTCGAGTAGTGGAAAATAAAAATATTTCCACTATTAAATAACGCTATATTTATCTAATAATAATTATAAGTAAGACTCATCAATTAATTACTAGTTTATCATTTACAAGAATTTATGGTGTTCGACCAATGCTATCTTATGTCAAAGTAGAAATGTTTTAATACAGTTTTAGCACCCTAGATACCTAGTGCCGTCCCCTAAATTAAGTATATTTTCCAATTTCTTACCATATTCAACCATTCTATCTTCATCAATTCCTTCATTATCAAATTCATCCATTTTATTAACTATACTATCTATATCTTTAGGCAAATTAGAGCATTTATTATAAACAAGAATCAAATGAATAACATACTGAAATTCTTTATTATAAAATTCATGGATAATCTTTCTTTTTAACAAAGGTATAAATTGATTCTTATTTTGTACAATAAAATCACAGACCTCTGCAAATCCTAATCTACAAGGATCATCTAACCATTCTAATAAATCATTCTTAATATTTTGAATATTATCAATACCTCTAGAAAACAATACATCTAGAAATCCCTGCCAATATACAATTTCAATATGATTTTCCCACGGTCTAGCAAAATATTTATTAGAAATGTTTGACAAAGCAGTTTCTTTTACAAATTTATTATATTCTTCGATATTATTTTCCTTTTGGTAAATAGATAATTTGCTAATATCATCAATTAAATATTCGCTCATAATTAATAATTACCATTCTCAAATTCTCTTAAACATCCAATATCTTCTTGAGAAACGGACGATTTTATAGTTCTTTCAATTTTTTTAACATCATCCATACCAATAGTTTGTTCTTCACCTTTTTCAAGAGAATCATTAATTGCAGACATCTTAAGTTTTTCACAAACTTCTTTAATGTCAGCTCCGTTAAATCCATCAGTAATCTTTGCTAGGTAATCGAAATCTAAATCGTTATCAATAGGTAATTTGCTAAGTTGTAATTCAAATAGCTTTTTTCTTGCTTCAAAGTCAGGTAGAGGAATATAAATTTTTTCATCAAATCGACCCGGACGCATAAAGGCTGAATCAATAGCCCAAGGTTTATTTGTTGCAGCAATTACAATTATAACTGTCTTGTTTGAAGATGAGCCAACCCCTTGCATCTCGGCTAAAATTTGTGGAACTAAATCGTTATTAGCATTTTCACTATCAGTTCTTTTTGCACCGATAGCCTCGAATTCATCAAAGAAGATAATAGTTTTTTCAGCTTTCTTTGCCTTAGCAAAAATATCTTTAACTTTCTTTTCAGATTCACCATACCATTTTGATTTTACATCTGAACATTTGATTGGAATAAATAGAGCATCTATTTCATTAGCAGCGGCTTCTGCAAACATAGTTTTACCTGTTCCAGGTAGGCCATATAACAATATACCACCGCCGGCTTTTTTACCAAATTTTTCATAGATTTCAGGATGTAAAAATGGCATGATTACTTTTTCTTTAAATACTTTTTTTGCATCTTCTAATCCTGCAATATCATCAAATCTTGTTTTTGAGTATTTTTTTACTTTTGTATTCTTTTTCTTTTCACTAGTTGTTGCGGTTACTTTGTCATCTTCTTGATTTTGGTCTTTTTCAACACTTTTATCCATTAATAATATGACTAATTTTTCTTTTGAAAATAGTGTATCAGCTTCGTACCATTCATTTTCAACACAATATTCTTTTAAATCTTTCCTAGAAAAATTTAAAAGCGTTTGTCTATCATCTAATAAATCTTTTATATAATATCTTTTTTTATATCCTTCAATTTCAAGAAATGGTTTTCCTTTTGAGTCGTAATGTTTTTTGATTTTTTGTTTTTCCTTTTCACCGCTATTGCCAAATACACCATCATCAAAAAGATATTTAATTAAGTGTGCAATTAAAATTATAACTATTGCGGCAACAAGACCTCCAATAATTATCAATGGGGTAACCCAACTCCATACTCCTGAAGAAATAGAACTTATAAAATAAGGAAGAAATGTAATGAGTAACACAGGGGTATAAGTTACATGGTCCTCAATAAATTCAATCGAATCATCAAATTCTAAATCATTTAATATCATTATTATTATGTAGATAATAGCTAGTAAAGGTGCGGAAATTATAACAGAGATGAACCAAGGCATATAAGAATTCCAAAGATTATCAAAATTTGCAGTCCAAGTGTTAATTTTTATATTAGTTACTTTACCTTCTACTGTAAAATTGCGTTTCCCCGAATCCGATTTACCGTGTTTAACAGATATAGTGTAATTTACATAGTCTGTTGTTCTAATATAAGTATCATTTTCGTATAAATCAAACTTAAAAGATTCTTTATTTATATCAAATATTGAATCGTTAACTATATTTGAATACCAAATAATTTTGGTAGTGTTATCTTCACTATTATATGTACAACTAACAACGGTAAAGTCATAACTTGTAGCTTGTTTTTCAGTGGAAGAACAAGAAGCTAAGCCAAAAACACTAACACCTAGTACTAAGAATAATACTAGTGATTTTAAAAAATCTCTAATTTTTCCCATACTTTTTCCTCCTAAAAGTTTATATTAAGAGATAATGATTTTAAACTATGATTTTTTTCATTAATTTTTTTATTAAATCATTTATGTTTATCAATCTTGCTTCATTTAATTCCCATGATTTTTCATTGTGACAACCTGGAGAATGATCTAAACACCCTTGAAAAAAATACAACAGTTCTATTTTCATAACAAACTATATCATTTGGAACTAAATAAATTATTTTTTCTGATCGTCAATATGTTCTTGACTAAATCAGACTGCTATCTCAGTAACAACTTGTTTAATCAATTTCATTTTATCACTTCTTGTAAAATTATACAATTTAAGCTTCTGTATAAAGATATATTTGCTGAATATTAAATTATAAGCTCTATTTTTATAAAAAACTATTTGTTATTAAAGATAATATTTAATGCTCACAATCTTGTAGATTATATTTTCTTAAAATATCATTTAATGTCTTTCTTAAGTTTTCTTTAATTTATTATTGAATTATTAGC
>CAVEPF010000095.1:0-6550 GCA_963617645.1 Anaerotignum sp.
CTCCTCAGGTATACTAGTTGAGGGACATATCCAAAATAATTGTTTTATGTTATAATAACTCATGTAGAATATTGTTGGGCAACTATATTCTAACATAAAAGAGGCTCCGGGTTCGATTCCCCGAGCTTTTTTTCGTTAAAAATGAAGAAAAGGAGCTGTGAAACTCAATTTTTAAAATCGAGTTTTTTCACAGCCCCTTAATAAGTTTATTAATTATCTGTTGTAGAATTCAACGATTAATTGATCATTGATATCAGTTAAGAACTCATTACGTTCTGGGTTTCTAACTAATGTACCAACTAGAGTGTTAGCATCGAATGATACATATTCTGGTCTAGCGATAACAGCTTCTAAAGCGTTCTTAACAATAACGAAGTTCTTAGCCTTTTCGTTAACTGTAACTGTTTGACCAGCTTTTAATCTGTAAGAAGCAATGTCAACCTTCTTACCATCAACTAAGATGTGACCATGGTTAACTAATTGTCTAGCTTGTTGTCTAGTAGTTGCAAATCCTAAACGATAAACGATGTTGTCAAGTCTTCTTTCAAGTAAGCACATGAAGTTAGGACCAGTTTGTCCTTGCATACGTGAAGCTTCATCAAATACCTTACGGAATTGCTTTTCAGACATACCATAAGTAAATCTTACTCTTTGCTTTTCTTGTTGTTGAATACCATATTCTTTTAATTTTGATTGGTTGTGACCATGTTGACCTGGTGCAAAGTTTCTCTTAGCGATTTCTTTACCAGTTCCTGAAATTGAATAACCAAGACGACGTGAAACTTTATAGCTTGGTCCTGTATAACGTGACATAATTTTATCCTCCTATATGTCTATATTAGAATAAAAAGAAATAATATTTAAAACAATTATAGATATCGTTGACTCATCATTTCACCTAAAGCAGAAAGGTTACTTTGTGCCATAAAGGATCGATATTATTATAAGAGTTTTAAACCCTGCTTTTTACTCGCTTTAATATTTTACATTAATGTATACATAAAGTCAAACAAAAAATCATATTTTTGTAAAGTTTTTTAATGTTTATATATAAATAAATTTTACAAATTATTTATATTTTTGTCCTACATTATAATATAAAATATAAATAGAAAAAGAGGTAACTAGTATGGAAGAAAAAGATATAAATGAAGTAGAAGAATATAACGTTGAAGATTTAAAGAAAGATCCGTCATTTATGGAGTATTATGAACATTTTACAGATGAAAATATTGATACTCTTCCTAAGGATGATTTAGATTTAATTGTTAACATGTATCCTAAAATGAAGGCTTACGCTGAAGAAAACAACATGGGTCTTGTTGAAATAATGGAAGCTATTAAAAGCCAACATGCTAATGCTAATAGCGAACAAAAAAATGAAACTATAAATAATAACGAAGAAGAAAATAGAGATGTTGACGAAGATTTAGAAAAAAAAGATAATGATGGTATTTTAGAAGTTGATGATTTTGCTGAGATCCTTAATTCTTCTATTGATGAATTAGAAGAAAAGAATGAAGAAGAAAAAGAGGAATTTGAAGAACTTAAATTTAACCGTGATGAGTATTTAGAAGATGAAAAACACGATTTCTATATTAAAACTATTTCTCTTGGTGGAAGATATAATTTATTCAATTATGAATATCATAAAAAAGAAAATGATTATAGAAAAGAAATTAGAGAAAAGCTTTTTAAAGAAACAGATATTTATAAAATTATAAATTCAAAGAATAGAGATTTCTCTAGCGTTATAGCTTCAAACATTCAAGAAATTTTGATGAATAAAAAATATGGGGAAGATGTTATTAGTAATTATGTTAAAAACTATATCTCATATTTAGCTTATGAATCTGTAAATTCAACAGAGGGAATTTTAACCGAAAAAGAAATTAAAGATAATTTTAAAAACTCTAGGACTGCATTCTTTAAATCTATGTCAAAAGAAATTTTAGGAGTCAGTTTTGAATATGATGCTAAAGCTCAAGAATTAATAGAAAATAAAGCACAAACTAAAGCGTTAAATTATAATAATAGACTTTCTCTAATGAATCACTATACAAATCAATTAAATGATAAATTAGATAGTGATATGAATAAAGATGAAGTGTTAAATTCAAGTAGACAACAATATAATGCACTTAAATCGTTAGTTGAAAATCAAAGTGTATGGAAGAAAATATTCCATCCTGTTATATATAGTGAGGAGAAAAATCGATTAAAGAATTTTAAAAATAACTTGATGACAAAATTTAATGTAACAGAAAAGGAAGTCGATCATGTTTTAACTGGTTCTTGGAGTTCTGAAGATGAATGGAATTATGATTTATTCATTAGTTATAGCAAGGGCTTAGAAAAAAATAGCGAGAATAATGCTAATGAATTAATTCTACATTTAAAAAATGAAAAAATGTATACACAAAATAAAGAAATTAATGAATTGAAAAACGATAAAGTAAATGTTAAAATAAATGACAAAGATATCGAAAAAGATGTTAAATTAGAAAAAGACAATATAAAAAAATAAAATGAACAAAGGACTATTAACTTGCGTTTTTAGCCCTTTTATTTAATGGAGTATATATGAAAAAAGATATTAAAGCTGTTATATTTGATTTAGATGGAACGCTATTTGATTCGTGTTCTATGTGGAATGATATTGATCAAAAATTTTTTAATAAAAGAGGAATGGATGTTCCTGAAAACTTTAATAAATTAATTGCACCCCTAGGTTTTTCTCGTGCTGCAACTTTCGTCAAAGAAACATATGGATTTAATGAATCAGAAGAAGAAATCAAAAATGAATGGAATCAAATGGCAATATTTGAATATGAAAATAATATAATGTTAAAAGATAATGCATTAGATTATTTAAATTATTTAAAAAATAATGGGATAAAATTAGCAATAGCTACAGCTAATTCAAGTATTTACTATATGCCATGTCTTAAAAGACATAAGATTGACCATTATTTTGATTATATATGTGATGTAGATAATTTTATAGGATCTAAAGAAACACCAGAAATCTATCTTCATTGTGCTTCAAATTTAGGATTTTCTCCTTGTGAAATTGCAGTATTTGAAGATATTCCACGCGCGCTAAAATCAGCAAAAGAAGGCGGTTTCTACGTTGTTGCAATTGACGACGAATCAGAAATTGATTTACGCGAAGAAAAAAAACAAATAGCTGATAAATTTATTTATTCATTTAAAGAATTAACTAAATAATTTGTTCTAGAACTTTTGAAATCTTTTCTATGAATTTTGAAAGTTCTTTTTCATCTACTTTAGAAAATCTATTAAAACTAGTTGAATCAATATCTAAAACACCATATAGTTTGTTATTTATTATAATAGGCAATACTATTTCTGAGTTAGATCTACTATCACATGCAATATGGCCTGGAAATTCATGAACATTTTCAACTATTTGTGTTTCTCTTGTTTTAGCACATGTTCCGCAAACACCTTTACCTATTTCTATCTCTGTGCATGCAACTAAGCCTTGGAAAGGTCCTAAAATAAGTTTAGTATCTTTAAATAAATAAAATCCTACCCATGAAATATCAGTTAAATAAGTATTTAGTAATGCACAAGCGTTACTTAATAAACTTACTTCATATTTAATACCTTCAAAGTAATGATTAGCAATTAAATTTAGTTCGTTATAATTTGACATATGTAATCTCCTTTTTAAAAAGTATATCATTTCATAATTTTATTTTCTAATAAAATACAACTAGGCTTTTAATTTCATTAGTTGAAATTATTAATCAACTAATATAAAATATTTAGGTATGAAATGAGGATTTATATATGATATATAACCAAATATTAGTTCGCTTTGGAGATTTAACTCTTAAAGGCAAAAATCAAAGAGATTTTATTCAAAAAGAAATGAATTTGATTAAAAGTAAACTAGAAGGATTAAACGTAAAAATCATTAAAGCTCATGAAAGAGTTTATATTGATTTACTTGATGAGGATTATAAGCTTGTATTGGAGCGTTTAGATTTAGTTTCCGGTTTATCAAGTTATTCTCTTGTATTAACTGCTAGCAAAGATTTAGAAGATATTAAAGAAAAAGCTTTAATGCTAGTAAAAGAAGAAATCAAAGGTGAGACCACTTTTAAGGTTTCTACACGTCGCGCAGATAAAAAATTTCCTTTAGAAAGTTTAGAAGTTTCAAAAATTGTTGCAGGATATATTTTATCTGATAATAAATTTCCTAATTTAAAAGTTGAAATTCATAATCCAGCTAATGAATTACATGTTGAAATAAGAGAAGAAGGTGTATTCTTATTTTTAAATGATATTCGTGCTATGGGAGGCTATCCTGTAGGCGTTGCAGGTAAAGGCTTATTAATGTTATCTGGTGGCTTAGATTCTCCTGTTGCTGGATATCTAGCGATGAAACAAGGTATTGAAATTGAATGTTTACACTTTGAATCAACCCCTCTTACATCAATTGAATCAAGTCAAAAAGTTGTTGATTTATGTAAAATCATTTCTAAATATTCTCCTCATAATAAGATTAAACTTATCATGATTCCATTTAAAGAATTACATATGGCTTTACTTGATAATGTAGATGATTCTTATAAGATAACTGTAATGCGTAGAATGATGTTTAGAATTGCTGATAAAATGGCTCATAAGAGAAAAGCATTGTGTATTGTTACAGGTGAGTCTGTAGGACAAGTAGCAAGTCAAACTTTAATGAGTATGAATACAATTAATAGTGTAACAAATATGCCAATCATAAGACCACTTGTTACAACAGATAAAGTTGATATTATTCGTTATGCTCATAAGATAAAAACTTATGAAACATCAATTAGACCATTTGAAGATTGTTGTACAGTTTATTTACCACATAATCCTGCTACTACACCAAAGATCTATCAAGCTTTAAAGTATGAAGAAACATTTGACTATGAACCAATGGTAGATTTTTGTGTTGAAAATGCTCGTATACTTACTATAACTCCTGATAGTGACATTGATTTAGCATCTTTAGGTTTTGAAGCTAGAGAAGTTATTGATATTATAAATAATAAGGAAAATGTTTAATGATTACTTCACTACAAAATAAAACTGTTAAAGATTTAGTTGCACTAAGAAACGCTAAAACTAGAAAAGAAATGAAGATGTTTATAGTAGAAGGCGAGCATTTAGTAAGAGAGGCTAAAAATGAAGGCTACTTATTAAAAACATATACTATTGACGAAAAATTAGATGGAGAATTAGTTAGTTTAGATGTGATGAAAAAAATATGTCAAACTAATACTCCTGTTACTCAAATTGGTGTATGTAAACTTTTAGACAAACATGAAATAACTAACAAAGTATTAGTTTTAGATGATATACAAGACCCAGGAAATTTAGGCACTCTAATGCGTAGTGCAAAAGCATTCTCTTTTGATACTATTTTTGTATCTGATAAAACTTGTGATATATATAATGATAAAGTTATTAGAAGTTCGCAAGGTTCCATTTTTAAACTAAATTTTGTTTCTGGTGATAAGGTAGAGTTCTTAAAAGAGTTAAGTAAAACACATAAGATATTCAATACTAATGTTAATAACGGACATGATGTTAAAGAAGTGTCAAAACATGAAAATCTTGCTCTTATTTTAGGTAACGAAGGAAACGGTGTATCAAAAGAAATTAATGATTTAAATTTTGAATCATTATTTATAAAAATGAATAATATGGAAAGCTTAAACGTTGGTGTTGCTGGTTCAATATTAATGTATATGCTTAATAATTAAATATAATTAGTAAAATAAAAGGAGAGATAACTTATGAAATATTGTAAAAATTGTGGAAAAGAATTAGAAGATGATGCTAAATTTTGTCCTAGTTGTGGAACTGATCAAAATGTAACAACTCTTGTTAATCCTATTAGAGAATCTAATAATATAAATAATAATGTTAAAAGTAACGGAAAATCAAACAAATCTAGAATTGTTGGGGCTATACTTGCATTCTTTTTAGGAGCATTTGGAGCGCATAATTTTTATCTAGGTAAAACAAGTTCTGCAGTTACTCAATTATTACTTACTCTTGTAGGATGGATAGTCGTTATAGGACCAGTTGTTAGTTGCATATGGGCCTTCGTTGACTTTATTGTTATATTATGTGGATGCGCTAAAGATAAAGATGGTTTACTTGTAACTAGCTGGGGCGGAACCGAATAGTTTTTAGATGTATCAAATTAAAAACAAAACTGCTTAAAAATAATTTATATATTGGACTTAATTTAGCTAATTAGCTATTAAGTCCTTTTTTATATTTATTAGTTCCTTATCAAAAGTGGACAATTATCTTTAATATGTGATAAAATATTGAAAAAGGAGTGAGATATTATGCCTATTTTTTTAAATAAAAATAACGGAGCATTCAAGAAAGATTTGAACTCTGAAATATTTATAGATAAAAGCTTACTAATTAAAAATATTAATAAAAATTTAGGAACAAATTCATCTTTTATGTGTGTAACTCGTCCACGTCGTTTTGGTAAAACCATGGCTCTTTCTATGCT
>CAVEPF010000096.1:0-4924 GCA_963617645.1 Anaerotignum sp.
GGATATTGATTTATCAAATAATAAAGTAAATGAATTAAGTGATGAAGGTTTTAATCAAGAAACACAAAGTAATACAAATCTTGCAAAAGAAAGTAAAAAAGAAGAAGTTTTTGAGACAAACAATAACATAATAACTCGTACGAAAAGTACAACAATTGTTAGAAAAAAACCTAAAAAAATAGATTTCTTCGATGACGATAATAACTAAAATATGGGCTAGTTTTTAACTAGCCTATTATTTTTAACAAACAAAAAATAAAATTTATTGAAATCGCTTTCAAAAAATGATATAATTAAATTCCTATTGCAAAAGAAAGAAGGTAATATTATGAAAATTACAATTTCAAATAAAGTTCATGAAGTAGAAAATGGAACAAGATTAATAGATTTATTACCAGAAACAAATAAAAAGAGTTATTATTGTGCAACAGTTAATAATCGTTTACGTGAATTAGATTATATTTTACCTGGGGATGCAACTGTAGAATTCTTAGATTTAACTAGCGCTGATGCGATGTTAATCTATACTAATTCATTAAGATATCTATTTGCTATGGCAGTTCATAGATTATATAAGAAAGTAAAAGTTGTATTCAATACATCAATTAGTCGTGCTATATTTGCAAATATTTCAGGTATAAATGGTCCTGTAAATGTAAAAGAAATGACTAAGATTGAGAACGAAATGCGTTCATTAATTGAACAAGATATTCCGATTAAGAGATATTCTACAACGATTGAAGAGGCTAAGAAAATTTATAATAATTTTGGTTATTATGATAAGTCCGCCATGTTAGATTATCGCCCTGAAAAGACAGTTCACATGTATAAATGCGATAACTATTTAAACTATATGTTTGGTTATATGGTTCCTTCAACTGGCTATTTAAAAGAGTTTAAGCTAAGATTATATTTCCCTGGATTACTTATTCAATATCCTCGTGCTGAACTTGGTGGTATTATCCCTGAGTTTACAGATGAAAAAATATTCTCTAAAGCTTTAAAAGAAGCTAATGAATGGGGAAATATTACAAAAGCTTCTTCAGTTTGGCAAATGAATCAAATTGTTGAACGTGGTGATGAAAGAGAATTTATTAATCTTTGCGAAACTAAACATAACAATATGTTAGCTGATTTAGGTATGCAAATTAAAGGAGATTCTGAAATTAGACTTATTGCGATCGCAGGTCCTTCATCAAGTGGTAAAACAACTTTCTGTAATAGATTAAGAGTTGAACTTTTAAGCCGTGGCTTAAATCCTATCATGATTTCTCTTGATAACTATTATTTAGATGTTGATAAGTGTCCTCGTACAAAAGACGGAAGTCCTGATTTCGAACATATTGAAGCATTAGATATTGCTCAGTTTGATGAAGATATGGTTAGACTTATTCAAGGAGAAGAAGTTCATCTTCCTATTTATGATTTTAAGACAAAGAGTCGTTCTTTAGGACCTGGTATTAAACTTTCAAAAGGTCAACCTATTATGATTGAAGGTATTCATGCTTTAAATGATAGATTAACTCCTTCAATTCCATCAACTCAAAAATATAAGATTTATATTGCACCTGAAGCTCAATATCATATTGATTCACAAAATCCTATTTCACTTACAGATATTCGTTTAATTCGTCGTTTAGTTCGTGACTTTAGATATAGAAATTCTCCTGCTGAAGAAACATTATCAATGTGGGATAATGTTAGAAAAGGTGAATTTGAATGGATTTACCCTACTCAAGCAGAAGCTAATTTCGTTTATAATTCAGAGTTAACTTATGAACTATGTGTTATGAAGAAATACGCTATGCAAGTTTTACAAGAAGTAAAATCTGATTCTAAATATTATATAACTGCTAATCGTCTTATTAAATTCTTAAAATATTTCAAAGATATTGATGATACTTGGGTACCATGTAATTCTATCTTAAGAGAATTCATTGGTGGTTCTATTTTCTACGATAATTAATTTTTTGACAGTCCTATTTTAGGGCTGTTTTTTTAATAAAAAAACAAACCTAGTTTTTACTAAGTTTGTTATCTTACACCATCAACTATATTAACTATATAAACATCACATTTAATGCCTGTTTTAGAATAATATTTTTCAATTACTTTATTTTTAAAGTCTTCAAAATTATCTTCTTTAATTAATGCTATAGCGCAACCACCAAAACCAGCACCAGTCATGCGGGCACCGATTGCGCCGGCCTCCCTTGCGGCTTCTACAATAGTATCTAAATGAAATCCTGATACTTCATATAAATTTTTAAGTGATTCATGTGACTCATTTAGAATATGTCCTAATAGTAAAATATCCTCGTTTTTTAAAGCTTCAATAAATTTAAAGACTCTTTCATTTTCTAATATTACATGTTCAACTCTTTTTAAAATAACAGGATCTTTTATAATCGCTCTAATTTCGCTTATATTGCATTCTTTGAGGCAACATAGGGATTTTACTTTAAATCTATCAGAAAGTGCTTCTAAGCCCTTAGAACACTCTAAAACACGTTCATTATATTTTGATTCAACAAGTTTTCTAGCCTTATTTGTTTTTAGTACAACAAATTTATAATTATCTAAATTTAAATTATAATAACTATATTTAAAAGAAGAACAATCAAGTAGTAATGCAGAATCTTTTTTCCCAAGAGTAATTATTGCTTCATCCATTATACCACTTGCTAAATTACAGTATATATTTTCTACATCTTTAGCAATTAATACGATTGTTTCTTTATCAATATTAAGATCAAAAATATTATTTATTGCATATATTGTAACAACTAAAATTGCAGCAGAACTTGATAAACCTGAACCTAGAGGAATTTGTGATTTATAATATAAATCTAAACCTTTAGAAATTTTGTATCCTCTTTGTTTTAGTATATAAAATACACCAACTACATAAGTAGCCCAAGAAAAAGAAGAAGAGTATTCTAAATTAGATAATGTTGTTTCAATAGAATTATCAAAATCACCTGAGGTAATAATAATCTTTTCATCATTTCTTAAGTTGACATATAAATTAATATATAAGTCAATACAACAAGGTAAAACAAAGCCACCATTATAATCAATATGTTCCCCAATTAAATTAATTCTAGCAGGTGCCTTAAAATTATACATATAATTAGTCAATTTTTTCACCTGCAGCTAATTTAACACATTTATAAGCGCCGTCATAATATCCGTTTTCCTTATTTTTATTAATAGTTTTTATCATATTTATTAATAATGATTTATCACTAATTATAGAATCTAAGGCTTGATTCATGCCCTTTTTATTAGCTTCTTCCTCAAAACCATCACCATATTCTCTAGAATGAATTTGACCATAAACTTCATGTCCACCGATATGTTTCATGAATAATTTTGGGATTGGATAATAAGATAATTCACTAGGTTTAGTTATTAATAAATCCATATTTGGCATTAATAAATTTGTTGAATATACAGCTTTAAATATGTCATTATCGCACATAGCATAAATTCCATATTTATCATTATTAATTAATTCATTATTTAAAGCTTTTACATTATCATAATCATTAAAAATAGTATTTATTTTAAGATTTTTAATATCTTTTATAAGCTTTTTGTAAACTGTATCATGATCACCAAAGTTAATAAATAAAGAAACTTTATTATCTTTTAAATAAGGTATTAAATGTAAAATCATTTCCTTAAATTGAGTATAACCAGCACCTGCACCGCCTACACTCATAAGTATTCTTAAAGGTCTATTTGCTTTAATTCTTTCTAAACGACGTTTATTATCAGCTTCTAAATTAACTAATAATTCATGATCTACAAAACATCCTACATTATAAATAGAATCATCAGGCATATGGTTTAAAGGCTTTTTATCAAAATTCTTTAACATTTTATAGCCGTTATAAGCATAATTTGTTTGAACTGCATGTACTGCACCTTCAGATAAATGAAGTGCCATAGGCCAGTTATCTGGAATTGCATTACATACATGAGTCATACCAGCATGCACTGCACCTTGGCTTGGCCAAACGTGAGTTGCAATATAAGGAATATCTTTATCTATATTTTTAAAAATTGGAACTAGTAATTCGCTATTTTTTTGATCAACTGCATTATAACTTATTTTCTTAAATCCTTCACAGTTTAATGGTTCCCATATAAAATGATTGAACAAGTGAGACTTTTGAGAAATTCTACTTGCAAGAGAATACATATCATTTTGTGCCTTAATCATTTTACTACCTGTACAGTCAAATGAGGCTAAATCTAACCAATAAGGTGTATAACCTAAAGCTCTAGCACAAGATGCCATTGCAATAGAAATACGGTAGTGTCCAAATCCCATACGAATATTACCAACAATTAAAGGATTGTTTTCAAATTTTTGATTTTCTGTGCCAAATTTAACCATCATTGGCTTTATATTTTCAAGTGAACTGATTTCTTCAAAATTTAAAAAATAATTTTCACTTGAATCATCACCAAATTTTTTAATCCATTTATTTTTAGATTTATTAGCCTTTTTTATGGTTTTATTTGTCATTTTATTATTATAAATTGTAGTAGTTTTATCCATTATATTAAAACTCCTTTTCTAGAATCATATTTTATTTCATAATTTTGATTATCTAAAGTATAGCGAATTGTATAAATAGAGTTATTTAGAGTATATTCTTTATTCTTTGCATTCTTAAATATATTTAAGGCTTTATTAAGTATTTCTTTTTTAGTATTATCATAAGTTTTAATATTGTCAGAAGTCATTAAAATAGAACCAAATAATGCGTTAATTGTTATTAAAGCTTCTTTTTGTTTAAAACTTAATTTATTATTTTCATCTCTTAAAATGAAAGAATCAGGATCATTTAAGAAAAGTGAATTATCAAAAATTGATCTCGTGATAGTATCAACTAAAGTATTTTTTGTT
>CAVEPF010000097.1:0-4603 GCA_963617645.1 Anaerotignum sp.
ATATAGAAGAAGTTAAAAGAATTAAAGTTTTAGAACACACAATTCAAAATGAATTAGATAAAATGACTAATGAATTATCTAATTTTATTTCAAATAAAATTAAAAAGAAAAGAGTGATTTAATGTCTTCAAGAAGAAGTTTAATTATAAATTATAAACAAGAGATAATATTAAAAACTTTAAGAGATGTTCATATTTATTACACAAGTAAAAAAAATAATTATGCAATAATTTATACAAATCAAGAAAAACTAGATGGTTTAGTTAAATATTTAAAAAACAATAATTTAGTTATTGATGTTATAGTATCGGAAGATATATTTGAATTTTAGTTTGTTAAGTAAAAATACTTGACAATGGTATATTTTATGATATACTAGTAAAGTAAAATTCAAAGAAGGAGTGAAAATATGGTTAAAATTAGATTACAAAGATTCGGCGCTCATAAGAATCCTCAATACAGAATCGTAGCTGCTGACTCTCGTTCACCTCGTGATGGTAAGTTCTTAGAAATCTTAGGAACATATAATCCTATTACTAATCCTGCAACAGTTACTCTTAACACTGAAGCTGTAGACGCTTGGGTTGCTAAGGGAGCTCAAATGACTGTAACTGTTAAGAACATTGTAAAAGCACAAAAAGCTTCTAAATAGTGAGGTTTTATCGTGGGTACTTTTGAAGAATTAGTAGAAAATTTGATTAAACCATTACTTGCCTATCCAGAAGATTTTTCTTTAGAAAGTCTTGAAGAAGATGGATATAAAGTATTTAACGTAACTGTTAAAGAAAACGATTTAGGTCGTGTAGTTGGTAAAAGTGGTCATATTGCAAAAGCTATTAGAACTATACTTTATGCAAAAGCTTCAAAAGAAGGCGTAAAGGTTAGACTTAATATTTTAAGCAAATAAAACGAGTCAATTCTTGACTCTTTTTATTTTATATGTAGAGTCCCACAATTTCACATAATTTAATGTTGATTTATAACATTTTTAATGCTATAATACATGTGTCTTAAGAGATTAAGACAAAATAACAATAATAAACAAAACACTTAAAAATTTTAATCAGCTTGTATATATTTTTTTCATACATAACTCTCCCTTAAATTAAAAATTATACAAGCAAAACCCCTCTGACTAAGGCCTTGCCTTAGTCTTTTATTTTTTTATTTACATAAATAATGTATTTAACTTTTTTATTTTTAAAAAACACTTTTCTTTGATTTAAAAGTTAAATTTTAAATTATATAATATAATTGTTTGGAGTACGTTATGAAAAGTATTAATTTAAAAGATTGTGCAAACTTGTTAATAGAAGAACTAAAAAAGAGATCAAATTTATTTGAAAAGTTTAATATTTTAGTTCCAAGTAAAGCTTTAGAAGACTGGTTTAAAAATTACTGGCTTAAACAAGGTAATGATGTATTAATGAATGTAAATTTCTATACATTTGATTCGCTTGTTAATACACTTTATAATAAAAAATATTTATTATCAGAACTAGATTATAAAATTCTTTTAGTTTCTTTATTAGACAAAAATCATGATAAATTTGATTTGACTAAAGAATATTTAGATAAATCAAGCAATGATTATCAAAATAAACTATATGATATATCAAATAGTCTAGTAACGTTATTTAATAATTATGATGATGATTTAGTTGATTTAACTAGTGATATGTTAGAAATAAAAAACCTTGTAGTAAGTATTGCTCATGAGTTTAATTTATACACATTAAGAGAAATTATAGAAACATTCAATTTTAAAGATATTGGTAAGATTTTCACATTTGGATTTGTTAATAACACAAATTTGGAAAATTATCTTTTAGATAAATATAAAAATGTAATGCACTTTGATATTGATAAAGATTTCAAGTACGAAAAATCTGAAATCACACTATATAAATGTCCTTCAAAAAAGAAAGAAATAGAATTAGTTCATTCTAAAATATGTAATTTGTTATTAAATGAAGATAATAAATACAGTGATTTTTTAGTACTTTCTAGTGCTATATTAGAATATCAAATAGCTATTAAAGAAGTTTTTGAACAAGATAATGTGCAATTTTTATCTATTCCATATAACATTAAACAAAATAGTAATAATTTAAGCGACACATATTTACTATTTGAAATATTATTTAATTCTATTTCAAATAATACATTTACACGCCTTGATTTAAATAAAATTCTTGGATTACCTTGGGTACAAAAATCAAGAGGAATAACAAATGAAGATTCTATTAATATTAAAGATATTATTCTTAAAACAAATACTTATAGTGAAATTGATTTAGCTAATTTAAAAACAAAATTAATTATTTCAAAATTTGCAAATATTGATACTTTCACAAATTCAATTGTTGTTGTAGGAGATAAAGAGTATATTCCCTATACTAATTTAAGTTTAAATAATGACTTAATATTAAAAATATTAGACCTTATTTCTGATTTAGAAAGCTTTGTGTCTTTTTTTAAGTGTCACAAAACAATTAATGAGTCTGAATTTGATTCGATTTTAACAATTATTAATAGAGTGGTTAATTATAAAAATATAATTGATGAAGAAAACAAAGATTTATTTAAGATTAATAAATTCATGCACAAATTAAAAGAATTAAATATCTTAAATATAGATTATTTAAACTTTAAAAATTTCGTTTTAGATATACTTAAAAATTCAAGTAATAATAAATTCAATTCAAATATTGGTATTAGTTTTGATACATTTAATCCTAATGTCATTTTAAATTATAAATATGTCTTTTTTATTGGTCTTTCAAGTGATAAATTCCCGCAATTAAATACATATAGTGAACTTGACTTAAGAGATAAAAAAGATGAATACGAAAATGTTAAACAATCGTTTTATTTAACTAAATTAAATAGTGAAAATTTTTATATTTCGCTAGAATCAATGAATTTAAAAAATAGTGAAGAGTATTATCCGTCGATAATTATTAATGATATTTTTAACGTAAATGAAGAAAATATTACTATTGATGAAACTAGACCTTATCAAAGTTTATTTACAAGAAGTGAATTTAAAAACAAAGGTTATGCAATTTCTCTTTTAAGTGAAACAATAGAAAACAAGGAATTTGTATATACTTGTCCTAGAGATTTTGCACGAACAATCGATATTAAAAAAATCAGTGATTTTTTAAATGAACCATTTAGTTTTAAAGTAAAACAATTATTTCCGTATAATGACGAGTCGTTTTCCCAAATTGAAGAAGAATTTGAACCAATTAAAATGGACACTTTAACTTCTTACAATATATATTCAAGTTTAGTTCCTTATATCTTCAATCATGGGTTAGGTAATATTGATGATGTATTTAAATTTTATTTATTATCCTCGAAAATACCATCTGTTAAAAAGGAAATTAGTGAATTAGATTTTAAAAATATTGTAAATAAGATTATAAATCAAATAACTATTATGAAAGAAGAGTATTCGCCAGTTACAAAATCAATCGAGCCTATTATTATAAACGTAAATGATACCGATGTTTTGATATCTTCAGCTAAACAAGTATTTTTTAAAGAATATGAAAATAATGTTTTATATATAGATTTAATTAATTCTGATAGTGTAGAGATAAAACATGTAATAAGACTATATGTTAATGCAATACTAGACATCTCTAGTAAAGATGAAAAAATATACAATGTAGATCTAGTTATATTTGGATATTCAAAAAAAGAAACAAAATATAGCTTTAATATAAAGCCAAGTGAGGCTAAAACTTTACTTGAGTCAATATTTGCTCAAATGATAGACTATACAGATTTATTTGTATTACCAGCTAGTTATATAAATAGTGATAAAATTAATTCTTTAGAAACTTTTTTAGATAATCTTAATCAAGATCATATAAATTTTAAAGATAAAATTATGTTTGATAAATATAACGATTTTGGTTATTCTTATGAAAATTTTGATGAAGAATTTAAGCTAAATCAAGAAAAAATGAAAAGATTATTAGTTTTTTTACCTGATAGTAAAGAAACAAATGAGGAGGTATAAGATGGAAAATTTTAAAATTGAAAATTATAATATCAACGAAAATTATGCAATCGAAGCCTCTGCAGGTACAGGTAAAACATATAACGTTATTCAAATAGTTACTAAAATGTTAAATAGTGGCGTGGATTTAAATAAAATATTAATAGTTACATATACTGATAAAGCATGTGGAGAATTAAAAGATAGAATAAAAAAAATAAAACTTGATAATGGTAATGTTATTGATATTACTAAGGCTAATATTTATACTATTCATTCTTTTTGTCAAAATACAATTAAAGAATTTGGCATAAGTGCTAAATTACCTTTATCCCTTGATATGTTAGAAGATGACATATTAGATAGATTTGCTAATATATATATTCAAAATAATGTGCTTGATGATTTATTATCTTTAAAAAAAGTTGGATTTAATTGTAATCAAGATGAAATTAAAAAATATTTAATTAATGGTTGTAATAAATATTACTTAAATCTAGAATTAAAAGAAGATGAATCTATAGTATCATTAGCAAGTGAACAAGATGATTTATCATATAAGTTTTCAAAATCAAAATATTTTGAAAT
>CAVEPF010000098.1:0-6053 GCA_963617645.1 Anaerotignum sp.
GTGTTATATATTTATTGCTAAGTTTATATTGTATTTGCTCTAATGAGTCTTTATCTAGTGTAGACTTAACATGATTTTCATATTTTTTATCTTGAAGTTCTTGCTTTAATTTTTTTTCATCAAAGTCATACTTTTGATCAATGCTAACTAATTTTTTACGAGCTTCAATGTTTATATTTTGATTCTTTTTTTTGTATTCTTGTTTTAATTTTTCAAGATCTATATTAACGGAATTTATTTCTATATTATACTGTGCAGCATTTTGCTCAATAATTTTATTATAGTTTGCTTGAATATTACTAATTCTATGGTTAAGTTCAGTTTCAATCTTTTTAATTTCACTTTCTAACTTTAACTCTTCATTAGAAATGTTAGAATTTAAATCTTTGATTTTTTTATCAATATTAGTATTTTGTTCTTCCAAAGTTTCTTGGTATTTACTTGAGGAATCAATTAAATCATATTGTGATTTAGAAATTGATGAGTGTAATTTTTTATATTTTTCATTAACTCTATCATTAAAAATACCAATATAGTAGTTATAATTTTTTATATTTTCACTAGTTTTAGAACTTATAATATCGTTCTCGTTTTCAACTTCTATTTCTCTACTTAATTTTGCGTTCTTAGTGATATTATTCTTTTTAATAATAGAAATATTTATATCTTCATTAAGTTGTTTATAAATTTTAGAAGATTTTGTTATATCGTTTAAATAATTCTTTTTATCTTTTTTTAATTGTTTTGTAACTGAATCTTTATCTTTTAATTCACTTTTTTCTATATTTTCAACACTTTGAGAATATTTAAGAATTAAATTTGTATTTCTTTTAACATATAAAAGAGTTTCTTTAGATAAATCATTATATTTAGTTTGAGCTTCTGCGTATGAGAATTTAAATTCATCTAAAAAAGTATCAGAGAATATTGGTTTAAGTTCTGATTTAGCTGAATTTTCTTTTATTAATAAGCCTAAAGAAGCTAGAATTTCACTATAGTTCATCAATATTCTCCTTTCTATGTTTCATAAAAAAACTTTTTATATATTATATAATTAAAAATTAAGTAAGTAAAGTTTACTAGATATAGCTTTAATATTAATGTAAAAAATGATAAAATAAGGAGAATTTATATGTACGGATATATTAGTGGAAAAGTAAGTGAAATTAAAGCTAAAAATATCATATTAGATAATAATGGTATTGGTTATGAAATCGTTGTAGGTAACCCTTTTGATTATAAAATTAGTGATGAAGTTATTAAGGTTTATATTTACTATTATGTGCGAGAAGATAACATATGTTTGTATGGGTTTAAAAGTATAGAATGCAAGGATTTATTTTTATCTTTGATTTCTGTTTCAGGTATTGGTCCTAAAAGTGCTATGTCAATCATTACGGGTGCAACACCATCTGAAATTATTAATGCAATAAATTCAAAAGATGTTTTATTTTTGAAAAAATTTCCAGGTATAGGCCTTAAAGCTAGTCAACAAATTATTTTAGATTTGTCTGGGAAATTAGAAGAATCAAAATTAGATTCTAGTAATAGTGATAATGATATTGTTATAGCTTTAGAATCACTTGGATATAATAAAAAAGATATTATTAAAGTTTTAAAGGATATTGATAAATCACAATCAGATGCGTCTATTATTAAAGCGGCTTTGAAAAAATTGAATAAGTAAATTATATTTAAAATAACTATCATTATATGAAAGGATTTTAATATAATGGAAAATACAATTTTAAATGATAGTGTGATTGAAAAAGAGGATTTAGAGCCTTCTCTTAGACCTCTAAAATTAGTGGATTATGTTGGACAAAATGCTATAAAGGAAAAGCTTGATATTTATATTAGAGCTGCAAAAATAAGAGATGAATCTTTAGATCATGTTTTATTATATGGTCCTCCAGGACTTGGAAAAACAACGCTTGCCCAAATTATTGCAAACGAACTTGGTGTTAATATAAAAACTATCTCAGGACCTACTATTGAGAAAAGTGGAGATTTAGCTGCTGTATTAACTTCTCTTGAAGAAGGGGATGTTTTATTTATTGATGAAATTCATAGACTACCTAAGATAGTCGAAGAAATCTTATATAGTGCTATGGAAGATTTTTATATTGATTTAATAATAGGAAAAGAAAGTCAAGCTAAAACAATAAGAATAGATCTTCCCCCGTTTACTTTAGTCGGTGCAACAACAAGATATGGTGATTTATCTGCTCCTTTACGTGATAGATTTGGAATTGTTGAAAGACTTAATTATTATAATGTTGATGAATTAAAATTAATTATTAAAAGATCAAGTGAAGTATATAAGGTAAATATTAATGATGAAGCCTTACTAGATTTAGCTAGAAGAAGTAGAGGAACCCCAAGAATTGCAAATAGATTACTAAGACGTATTAGAGATTTTGCATATATTTTATCTGATAAAGAAATCACTTCAGAATTGTGTAAAAATGCTCTTCTTAAGCTAAATATTGATTCCCTTGGTCTTGATACAATTGACATTAAATATTTAAGTGCTATAATAAATCAATTCAAAGGTGGTCCTGTAGGTCTTGATACAATAGCTGCAGCTATTGGAGAAGTTAAAGAAACTATTGAGGATGTTTATGAACCTTATTTATTACAGGAAGGATTCATTAATCGTACACTAAGAGGTAGAATCGTTACTGATAAAGCTTATATGCACCTGCATATAGATAGGAAGGATAAAATATGATAAGTTTAGATGATTTTGATTATAATTTGCCAGAAGAACTAATTGCCCAAACTCCTCTTTTAAATAGAGAAGAATGTCGTTTACTATGCTTAAATAAAGAAACAGGAGAAACAGATCACAAACATTTTTATGATATTTATGATATGTTGCATGAAGGCGATGTTTTGGTTATGAATGATTCTAAAGTAATACCTGCACGTCTTTTTGGTATTAAAGAAGAAACAAATGCTCATATTGAACTTTTAATGTTGAAAGATTTAGGAAATGATATTTGGCAAACTTTAGTTAAACCAGCAAGAAGAGTAAAAGTAGGAACTCGTGTTATATTTGGAGACGGATTACTTAGTGCTGTTTGTGTTGAGGAAAGAGAAGAAGGTATTAGACATTTTAAAATGGAATACGAAGGAATTTTCCTTGAGGTTTTAGATAAACTAGGGGAAACTCCTCTTCCTCCTTATATTCACGAACATTTAGATGATCCTAATATGTATCAAACTGTTTATGCTAAAAATCCAGGTAGTGCTGCCGCTCCTACTGCTGGTCTTCATTTTACTAAAGACTTACTTAAAAAATTAGAAGAAAAAGGAGTTACTTTAGTTTATGTAACTCTTCATGTTGGTCTTGGAACTTTTAGGCCTGTAAATGAAGGAGATATTACAAAGCACAAAATGCACTCTGAATATTACGAAATAAGTAAAGAAAGTGCTGAAGTTTTAAATAAAGCTTTAGAGGAAAAAAGAAGAATTATCTCTGTAGGTACTACTTCAACTCGTGTTCTTGAAAGTGCTTATAACAACGGTTATAAAGAATGTTTTGGCTATACTGATATCTTTATTTATCCAGGATATAAATGGAAAGCTGTGAATGCACTTATTACAAATTTCCATTTACCAAAGTCAACTCTTGTTATGTTAGTTTCAAGTTTAGCAGGAAGAGAAAATATATTAAATGCATATAAAGAAGCTGTAGAAAATAAATATAGATTCTTCAGCTTTGGAGATGCAATGTTTATTTATTAATTAAAAGGAGAAAAATATGTCTTACTGGAAAAATTACAATGAATATTTAAAAGAAACTAATCCACGTGTAGTTATTACTATGGAAAATGATAAAACTATGACTTTAGAATTATTCCCTGAAACTGCACCTATCACTGTAGAAAACTTTTTAAATTTAGTAGATTCTAAATTCTATGATGGTTTAATTTTCCATCGTGTAATCAAAGATTTTATGATTCAAGGTGGAGATCCTCTTGGAAATGGTATTGGTGGATCTGATAATCCTATTAAAGGTGAATTTGCTAGTAATCATGTTAAAAATTTACTTGCACATGATAGAGGCGTAATTTCTATGGCTCGTACAAATGATCCTAATAGTGCATCAAGTCAGTTCTTTATTTGTCATGCAGAATGCGCGCACTTAAACGGAATGTATGCGTCATTTGGTGTATTAGTTGATGGATTTGATACATTAGATGAAATTGCAAATGTAAAGACTGATTCAATGGATAAACCAAAAGTTGATCAAAGAATTAAGACTATTAGAAGAGCCTAATCATGTTTTTAGATTCTAATATTGAGAAATATGGACAAATTTTATCTAATTACGGTGACTTTTTTTCTAGATTAGATAAATTTGCCCTAAATTTTGTTATAATTCATGAAGATAAAGTTTTAGGCTTTATTACGCTAGATAGAATTAGTCAAATGAATGAATATAAACTTGGTAAACTTTATTTAGAAGTATTCACTAGAGAAGTTTATAATCTGATTGATGATGAATTTGAAAAGTTACTTGAAAGATTTATAGAAAAAGAATTTTATTTAAAAATTACATCTAATTTAGAGAGAAATGATGCTAATAAAGCTGCATTTTTCACTAAACATGGTTTTGTTTTAAATAAAGAAAATAATGAATACAATGAATATAAAATAACAAAACCTATATATTTAGAAAGGAGAAAATAATGAATCCAGTTTGGTTTGAATTAATACATAAAGATAAATATACTAATGCTAGAGTAGGTATATTACATACACCTCATGGAGATTTTAAAACACCTATTTTTATGCCTGTTGGTACAAAAGCTACTGTAAAAAGTTTATCACCTGAAGAGATATCTCAAGTAAGTGATGGCTTAATTTTAGGTAATACTTACCATTTATGGTTACAACCAGGTGACGATATAGTTCGTGATGCTGGAGGAATAAGAGGATTTATGAATTGGGACAAAGCCTTACTTACTGATAGTGGTGGATTCCAAGTTTTCTCTTTAGCTAAAATAAGAAAAATTACTGAAGAAGGCGTTAATTTTAGACACCATAAATCTGGTGCACCTTTATTTTTATCTCCAGAAAAGTCAATGGAAATACAAAATAATTTAGGTGCTGATATCATGATGTCATTTGATGAATGTCCTCCTTTCCATGCATCATACGAATACATGAAAAACTCTGTTGAAAGAACTTTAAGATGGGCTAAAAGAGGAATGGATGCTCATAAAAATAAAGATACTCAAGCATTATTTGGTATAGTTCAAGGTGGTCCTTACACTGATTTAAGAGAATACTGTTTAAGAGAACTTGAAAAACTAGATTTCCCAGGTTATGCAGTAGGTGGACTTGCGGTTGGTGAATCTAAAAAAGAAATGTATGATATGCTTAATTTTATGGCTCCAATTTTACCAGAAAATAAGCCGCACTATTTAATGGGTGTAGGAAGTCCTGATGATTTAGTTGTTGGTGCAATGAATGGTATTGATATGTTTGACTGTGTTGATCCTACACGTATTGCTCGTCACGGAACAGCTTTATCATTTCATGGTAAAATTAGAATTAAGGGGGAAATATATAAACGAGACTTTAGTCCTCTTGAAGAAAATTGTACTTGTTATACATGTACACATTTTACTAAAAGTTATATAAACCATCTTATTAAAGCTGAAGAAATGTTAGGTGCAAGATTATTAACTATTCATAATCTTCATTTCCTTAAAACTTTAATGGCTAAAATAAGAGATGCAATTATGACTGATTCTTTAAAAGATTTCCAGGATTCGTTCTTTAGAGATTTTTGTTATACACCTTTAAAAGATATTATGAATGGTAATGTTGATAAACCTACAATGAAATTAACTGATGAAATTAAAATAACAGGTGAAAGTAAGCACTAATTAAGTGCTTATTTTTTGCTTTATATAATACGTTTAGTATTATCGAGGTATAGATACTCTATTTTATTGAATATTTAAATTTTTACTATATTTTTATTAACGTGATTATTCAGTTTAAAATTAAACATTATATACACGTTTAGAATA
>CAVEPF010000099.1:0-11844 GCA_963617645.1 Anaerotignum sp.
AAAAAATGTCGAAATTGAGGCAAAAACACTAAAAAAACAAAGGTTTTATGTAATTTTAATTATTTGTAAAATTAATAAGTATTTACAAAAATATATTTAAATATTTAGAACAATAGTTATTAACAAAATGAATAACAAAACAATAAAATATATAAGCATATTTATTTTATTCTTTTAAAATCATATCTAAAAGACTATAATAAAAATGTATTTGGAGGCTATCATGTCAATTTTATCAAATTATTCACAAACAAAAGAATCTAAGGGAAATGCTTTAGTAATAGGACAAGAAGCTAGAGCAGCTAAGAAGAAAGATAGTAGCATTATTGATTCTACTATTGGTATGCTATACGATGAAGAGGGAAAGTTCTTTGTATTTGATACTGTAAACAAAGTTGAAAAAGAACTAACAGGTCCTGAAAAATATACATATGGATCAACCCTTGGTACACCAGCTTTTCATGAAGCTGTTTATTCATGGGTATTTAGACAATATTTAGATGAATTTAAAGAAAATTCTAACCTATGCTGTATGGCTACTCCTGGTGGTACAGGTGCATTAGCTTGTGTGATTGCTAACTATTTAGATAAGGGAAATCACTTAGTTTTACCTAATCTTATGTGGACTAATTATATTCAAATGGTTAAAGAAAGAGAATGCGATTATATCACATATGATTTATTTGATAATAATGGCGGATTTAATTTACAAAGTTTTGAGCATGCATGTATGCGTGCTAAAAAAGAAGATGGCCGTGTTGTTGTTCTTATAAACGATCCATGTGAAAATCCTACAGGATATACTATGAATTATTCTGAATGGATTGGTGTATATCAAATTATTGAAAATATTTCACGTGATGGTACACCTGTTGTTTTAGTATATGATATGGCTTATGTAGACTATGATAAACGTGGATTTGATCAAAGTAGAAATAATATGCGTTTATTCCAAAAGTTTAATGAAAATGTTTTAACTGCTATGTGTTTCTCAGGATCTAAAACACTTGGACTTTACGGACTTAGAGTGGGAGCAATCATTTGTGTAACAAAGACAAAAGAAGCTTGTGAAGAATTTAAAACAGCTTGTGAATATACAGGTCGTGGCATATGGTCTGGGGTATCTACACTTGGTCAAAGTATCATAACGCAAGTTTTAACAAAATATAAAGATGAGTTTGCAAAAGAAATAGAAGTTGCTAGAAAATTATTAATTGATAGAGCTAATACATTTATTGAAGAAAGTAAGAAAGTGGGATTACATCATTTACCATATGATTGTGGATTCTTTGTAACACTACCTTGCAAAAATCCGCAAGAGAAGGCAAACGAATTAAAGAAAAAAGGTTTATATGTTTTACCTATTCCTAATGCTATTAGATTAACTCTATCTTCTATTACATTAAATGAAGTAATTCGTGCTGTTCATATTTTAAAAGAAACAATGTAATAAATATTTAAGACTGACATTAAAATATGTCAGTTTTTTAAATGTAAATTGAATTATCTAAGATTTTATTAACCTTTAATTGTTAGATAAAACAAACAAAAAAGTTACACGAAAACATTTTCATTTATTTTTATATACTTAATTGTTTCTAAGTATGATAAAATTAAATAGTACAAAACAAAACAAACATATTTGAAAGGAATTACAATATGACAGATTTAGATATTGCGCAAAGCGTAGAACCTTTAAAGATTACTGAAGTTGCTAAAACTTTAGACTTAAATGAGGATGATTTAGAATTATACGGAAAGTATAAAGCAAAGATTGATTTATCACATTCAAAAAATCCTCACGGAAAATTAGTACTTGTTACTGCTATTAATCCTACAAGTGCAGGAGAAGGAAAGTCAACTACTACAATAGGTTTAGCTGATGCGTTACATCTTTTAAACAAGCGTGTTTGCGTAGCTTTACGTGAACCAAGCTTTGGTCCGGTTCTTGGTGTTAAAGGTGGTGCTTGTGGAGGAGGATATTCACAAGTTATTCCTATGGAAGATATTAACCTTCACTTTACAGGAGATTTCCATGCAATTACATGTGCTAATAACACAATCAGTGCTTTTTTAGACAATTCTATATATCAAGGAAATCCTTTAAGAATTGACCCTACTCGTATCATTTGGCATAGATGTCTTGATATGAATGATAGAGCTTTAAGAAATGTTGTTGTAGGCCTTGGTGGTTCAACAAACGGTATTCCTCGTGAAGACCATTTTGATATTTCAGTAGCTTCTGAAATTATGGCTGCACTATGTTTAGCTAATGACTTTGAAGATTTAAAGAATAGAATTAGCAAAATGATTGTTGCTTATAATTATGATAAGAATCCTGTAACAGTAGAAGACTTAAAGGCTACAGGTTGTGTTCTTATGATTTTAAAAGACGCAATTAAGCCTAATTTAGTTCAAACATTAGCACATACACCTGCAATTATTCACGGCGGTCCATTTGCTAATATTGCACACGGATGCAATTCCGTTATTGCGACTAAAACAGCTTTAAGTTTAGCTGATATTGCAATTACTGAAGCTGGATTTGGTGCTGACTTAGGTGCTGAAAAATTCTTTGATATTAAGTGCAGAGAAGCTAACTTAACTCCTAATGCAGTAGTTATTGTTGCAACTATTAGGGCTCTTAAGATGCATGGTGGTGTACTTAAAGAAGATTTAGGCACTGAAAATCTAGAAGCTTTAAAAGATGGTATTAAGAATCTTGAAAAACATATTGAAAATGTTAAACAATTTAATGTCCCTTATGTAATAGCTATTAATAAATTTACAAGTGATACGGAGAACGAAATTAATCTACTTTTAAATTGGGCTAAAGAAAACGGACATGATATTTCGTTATCTGAAGTTTGGGCTAAAGGTGGCGAAGGCGCAATTGATTTAGCTAATAAAGTACTTTTAAAACTAGAAGAAGAATCTAAATTTAAATATTTATATGATTTAGAACTTCCTATTAAAAAGAAGATTGAAATTATTTGCAAAAATATATATGGTGCTAATAATGTTATTTATACTGATAAAGCTAAAAATGAATTAGCACGTATGAAGAGACTTAATTTAACAAACTTAGCTATATGTATGGCAAAGACTCAATATTCTTTATCTGATAATCCTAAACTATTAGGACGTCCTAGTGATTTTGATATCACTATTAGAGAAATTAAACCAAGTGTAGGTGCAGGTTTCCTTGTAGTATTAACTGGTGAAGTTATGACTATGCCAGGTCTTCCTAAAGAACCTGCCGGATGTAAAATGGATGTTGTTGATAACAAAATTGTTGGATTATTTTAAGGAGAAACAAAATGAATAAAAAGTATGAAATAACAAAAAGAAGTATTATCTTTAATTTTAGTGCTGCATATGCTAAAAATGAAGCTGAAGTATTAAGTAGTGATGCATTTAAAGAAGTATTAACTAAATATATTTCTCATCTAGAAGAAATTGAAAATTCTAATTTACTTAGAGTAATTCACTTAGTTAAAGATCCTGTTAAGACTTTAACAACTATATTTAAATTACTTTTAAGTTTTGAAATTGAAGATATTAAATCAGTTAATGAAGAGTTTAATTTAATTCTTGAAAACAAAGATACATTATTTGAACTTGTTGAAAACTTTTATGATTACTGGCGTCGTTTAGAACGCTATGCGGTTGTTAAGAGTCCTCAAGAACGTCATACAATAGAATCAGTTAATTTTATTGCCGAAACTGAAACTTTCAATCAACTAATTTTAAAGACATATAGAGCTATAGCTCAAAAACTTCAAGGTGTTGATTTCTATATTCATCGTCAACTTACAGCTGGTGTAAACGCTAGTTTATCTATTTGTACAAATAATTGGGCTGGTAAAGATTCTATTTATAGCCCTTTAAATAACATATCATTTATAAACCACGTTGTAATTAGACCCCCATTTATTTATTATTCAGAAAAAAATACAAGAAAAGGTATTTTCCCGATTGTTGATACTAATCCAGTCACTGAAATTAATGAATTTGCTGAAAATGATTGGTTTTGTTTCCCTACAATGGTAGGATCTAGTTTAACTTATGTATATTTCCATAAAGATTATATGGATCATGGTATTGCACTTTCAAACTTATTTGAGTTTGTTCATATTGAAAAGTGTATATCTAAAAAACCAGATTTAATCGTATTCTTTGGTGCAAAAATTAAGGGAGAACCTAGATATCATTATGACGCAAAAAATGATATTTATGTTGGTGTTTGTCCTCATGGTAAAGAAATTGATTATTTTGGCTACATGAAGAAAATGTTACTTACATGTCACAATACAAAGATGCTTAAAGAAGGATATTTACCAATTCATGGTGCTGGTGTGTTAATTAAACTTAAGAGCGGTGTTGAAAAAATGCTTGTTCTTATGGGAGATAGCGGTGCTGGTAAGAGTGAAACTCTTGAAGCACTTAAGGCACATGCGGGAAATGATATCGTATCAACTAAAACTGTATTTGATGATATGGGTACATTTAAAATTAAAAATGGCGAAGTATATGCATATGGTACTGAAACGGGCGCATTCGTTAGATTAGATGATTTAGAGAATGGATATGCATATAAAGAAATGGATAGATCAATATTCATGAATCCTAATCAAACAAATGCTCGTTTAGTTATGCCTGTAGCTACTTATGATACAATCATGAAAGGCTACAAAGTAGATATGTTCTTCTATGCTAATAACTATAGCGAAGATAATGACATATTAGTTAAATTTAGTGATAAAGATAAAGCTATTAGTGTATTTAAGAAAGGTGCACGTGTAGCTAAAGGAACTACAAGTGAAAAAGGTCTTGTAGAATCATATTTTGCAAATCCTTTTGGACCTACTCAATGTCAAGATTTATGTAATCCATTACTTGAAACATATTTTGCGACTTTATTTAAAAATGAAATACCTGTAGGAGAAATTCATACTCGATTAGCCGTAAGTGGTATGGAACATAAAGGTCCACAAGAGGTTGCAAAATTCTTATTTGAACTTGTTAAAAAGGAGAATTAGGGCTTAGTTTGCTAAGCCCTCTTAGTTATATGACAAAGATTATTAGTGGAAAAGAATTAGCTAGTGAGCTTAAGCAAAATATTAAAAATGAAATTTTAAGTATTAAAGAAAAAGGTGAAAGATTACCTAAATTATCTGTAATTCTTGTAGGAGAAGATGCAGGTAGTGTAAGTTATGTTAAGGGTAAAGAAAAAGCTTGTCTTGAATGTGGTATTTTAAATGATACAATTAGATTTGATTCAAGTGTAAGTGAAGAAGAACTAATTAATAAAATCATAGAATTAAATGAAGATGAAACTGTTGATGGTATTCTTGTTCAGTTACCTTTACCTAAACATATAAATGAATCAAATGTAATTGAAGCTGTAGATTATTCAAAAGATGTTGATGGCTTTAACAATATCAATGTAGCTAATTTATATAAGGCTCATAAATGTATTAAGCCTTGTACCCCAATTGGTATTATTAAATTAATAAAAAAAGCTGGTATTAATCTTGACGGAGCTAATGCGGTAGTTATCGGTAGAAGCAATATTGTTGGTCAACCTGTTGCTAAATTACTTACGCGTGAGAATGCGACTGTAACGATATGTCACTCACATACTAAAAATATAAAAAGTATTACCAAACATGCGGATATTCTAGTTGTAGCAGTGGGCAAGGCTAAATACGTAGATAAGACATTTGTAAAACATGATGCATGCGTAATTGATGTTGGTGTTAATAGAGATCCTCTTACAAACAAGTTATGTGGGGACTGTGATTTTGATTCACTAAATGGTTATGTTAAAGTTTTAACTAAGGTTCCTGGCGGTGTAGGTCCTATGACAATTGCATGTTTAATGGAAAACACATTAATTTGTTATAGGTATCATAAGAAATAAATATTTTAATTTAGAACGATTTTTTTGATCGTTCTTTTTTTTGCATTTCGACACCATTCGACAATATTTTTGAGTTTTGTCGAAAAATGGGTCAAATTACCATATTTTACTATCTTGTTATCAAAAAACTATGGCTTTATAATGTAAGCGATTACAAAAGTATACATTACTTTTTATAAAAGGAGAAAATATAATGAAAAGACATGTAAAAATATTAGGAGCATTAAGCGTAGCTGCTTTAGCTACTGCTAGTCTTGCTTCATGTAGAAATGAAACACCAAGTTCTACTCCAAGTGAAACTCCAAGTTCAAGTGTAACTCCAAGTGAAACACCAAGTTCGAGCGTAACTCCAAGTGAGTCTACAGGTTCAAGTACAACACCAAGTGAAAGTACTACACCATCAGAATCTTCAAGTTCATCTAGTACAGCAACAGTTACTTCATTTACAGTTGATGCAACAAATGCTAGAATAAAATTCTTAATTAACGAAGAATTTAGTGCTAATGGTATCGTTGTTACAGATAATTTAGGTAATGCTGTTACAGACTATTCTATTGATGAATCAGATTATCAAAAAGGCATTTTAGGTGAATATACAATTACTATTTATAAAAATGTTGATGGTAAAGTAATTACAGCAACATATACTGTCAAAGTTGTATCTGAAATTGTTGAAGAAGTTTCGACAGTAGAAGAATTCCTAGCTGCTAGAAATTATAAAAATGATAGTAGTGTTAATAATTTAACTATTAAATTAATGGCTGATATTGATTTAGCTAATACAACATTAGATGCTACTAAATCTACATTTAGTGGTGTATTTGATGGTAATGGTCATACTATTAAGAATGCTACATTCACACAAACATCAAGTAAACAAGGTTTATTATTTGATAAAGTTAATGGTGGAACAATTAAAAACGTTACATTCTTCAATGCTAATGTAGTTGGAAAGACTGCTGAAACTGTAGGTATTATATGCGGTGAACTTGTAGGAAATGCAACATTTGAAAATATTGAATTTTCTATGTGTACTGTTGATAACTCAGGACAAAGTTATGCCGGATTATTATTTGCTCGTCAAACAACAGCTGGAGAAATTAATGTTAATAAGATCACTGTTAAAAACTTATCAAGTGTAACATGTGGTCAATATGGTGGTATGTTAATGGGAGACGTTATCGCTAGTAGTGTAATTAACGTATCAAACTGTGATGTTGATGGTATATGGACAAGTGATAGTGGTAATGGTTCATATCTATGTGGTAGAACAAGAGATAAATGTAGTATTAATGTAAGCAATGTTATTATCCGTGGTGAAATTAAGAGCGCTAAAAATACTGTTGGATTTATATCAGCAAACGGAGCTCCTACTAGTTTAACAATTTCTAATGTATTATTTGTTGGTGCAAAAGCAAATTGTACTGAAGTAGATCTTATTTATGGTAATAAAGTTCCTGGAACATATAATGCAACAAATGTATATTACAAGGATGTTGAATGGGTTGGTAAAGCTATCGATTCAACTAAGGTTACAGAGTTAAGTGAAGATGTAAGCTATGAATGGTTAACTAGTGATTCATTTGGATTATCAAGTGAAATTTGGGAAGCTGATTCTCTTAAGGTTGTTAAAATCAAAGGAACAAGCTCAAATACTCCAAGTGAGGGAGCAACAGTAAATTCATTAATTGCATCTACAAGCAATGTTAAAACTTTATATTATAAAGAAGACGGAAGCATACCTACAACAAATGGTTTAACAATTGCGGCTCAATATTCTGACGGCGTTGTAATTGGTGTAGAAAATAGTGATTTAACTGTTTCTTACCAAGCAGCAGACGGAACAGAGGTTGATACAACTAGTGGACTAGCAAGAGGCGTTTATAACTGCGTTGTAAGCTATGCTGGAAAAACAGTAACATATCAAATTAGAGTTGTTGAATTAGACCATATTGAAGTACATTCAGATGATGTTCCAACAACTTACGTTGCAGGTGAAACTACAGAGTTAGATACTGCTAATTTACATGTATATGGTGTATATACTGATGGAAGTAGTATTGATATGAGAGTTCTTACTGATTTTGATGTTACACTTCGTGATGGTAATACTTATGAAGAAGTTTCTAATTTAAGTACTCCTGGTTCTTACTTTGTAGGTATAACTGCAAAAACTGAAGCTTTAAGTGGAAATACAAGTGGTTATAATATTGAAGTAGTAGAAAAAGAAGCAGTAACAGGCGAAGTAGTAGTTTATGTTGGTGCTAGTAAAGAAAATGGAAAGAAAGATCAAAACGGAAATTATAGCTTTAAAACTATAGCTAAAGCATTAAATTATTTAGAAGGATTAGATTTAGCAAGTAATACAGTTAAGACTATTTATCTTGAAGGAGGAACATATTATGAAAAGATAACTATTAATATTCCTAATTTAAGACTTATTGGTTCAACTGATTACACTAAGACTAAAATTAGTGCTAGTGTAGCAGCAGGCAGCACTAAACTAGATTTATCAGGAGCTGTTGGAACTTATGATTCAGCTACAGTTTATGTTAGCTCAAAAGCTACTAACTTTGTAGCAAGCGGAATCTATTTTAGAAATGATTTCGATTATAATAATTCTTCACTTGCTGATAAACAAGCTCTAGCTTTAAGATGTGATGCTGACGAATCATATTTTGTAAACTGTGGATTCTATGGTAACCAAGATACATTATTTGCAAAGACTGGTAGACAATATTATGAAAATTGTACAATTGAAGGTAATGTAGACTTTATCTTTGGTGAGAATGCAAGTTCTTATTTCAAGGGATGTACAATTAAAGCTATTGCTCGAAACGGCGGCGAAACTAACAACGGTTATGTATTAGCTACTAAGGGTAGTGGTGTAGATTATGGTTTCTTATTTGATGAATGTACATTCACTGCAGATAGTGATGTTGCTGCAGGATCAATGTCTATTGCTCGTCCTTGGGCAAGTGATAGTAGAGTTGCTGTAATTAATTCAACTATTAGTGCTGCTTATTCAACAGCTGCATACGATGGTACAACTAAGTCTCGTTATGCTAATATGAGTGGCGTTGCTCCTAGTGGTGATATGTTTGTTGAATATAATAACACAGGAGACGGTGCTATAAGCGAAGCTGTTCAAGGTATGAAATTTATTACTGCAGAAGAAGCTACCGCTTATAAGAATAATATATTCAAAGGTATAAATGGTAAAGTTACTTATGAATCAGGCGATTGGGATATTTCTGATTTAAGTAAGACTGTTCGTTATGTAACTTATTATGATGGTGAAGTTACTTATAAACAAGGTGATACTTATAACGAAGCTACTATCGATATTTATAAGTTAACAGGCGCAATCAACAGCGAATACACTGAAGTTAAAGTTACTGATTATGATGTTAAAGTTTATGATAGCGAAAATAACGAAGTAACTGATGTTACTGCTAATGCTGGTAAGTATACATTAAAAGTAATGGTTGGTGAAGATGTAGCATATACTACAACTATTACTGTAAATGCAACTGATCAAATAAAATTAACTACTTATACTGCTAGTACAGAAAAACCAGCTTATGGTGAATTAAATGATTCGTGGACTTGGGTCGGAACAGGAACTGCCGGAAAGGCAAACTGTCTTACTGGCGAAGTTGGCGAAAATCTAAATAGTACTGAAGTTAAGAATGGAAAAATCTATATGCCAAAACTAAATGTTACATCTGAAACTGAACCAGTTGATTATTTTATTACAAAATCATTTAAGGCTTCAAAGAAGGCTACTGTAACTGTTACAGCTGGTTCAACTGGTACAAGTAATGCATATACAATGGTTGTTCAAGCATTAGATGCAAGCGGTAATGTTGTTGCTAGTAAATCAATTGGTGATAATACATATAAGAGTAAATTAATCGGTAAAGGAGTATTCAATATTGAATCCGATACTGAATTTGTACAACTTAGAGTTCTTTGTTCATCACCTACTGATTATAAAAACATTAATATATTCCAATTAGAAGCTGTAATTGGCTAATTAAATAATAAACAATAGGGGGGCAATTGCCTCCTAATTGTTTGCATAAAGGAGAAAAATATGAAGATAAGAAAATTAATAATTCCTGTATTTCTAACTGCTTCACTTTTAAGTGTTACTTCATGTAGAAAACATACTGATCCTAGTCAAAGTCAAGAATCAAGTTCTGAACCTTCAAATAGTTCTACACCAAGTGGGTCTTCAGGCTCTTCACAATCAGGACCTTACATGGGTGCTTCATTAACTGAACTTGTTGTAGGTACAGGCGCAAGTAAAACAAAGTATTCACTAGGAGAAAGTTTGGATACATCTGGTTTATATGTAACTGCAATATATGCAGATAGTGAGATAAGAAGTTTAACAAGTGATCAATATAGGATTGATTCATCAGAATTTAGAAATGATAGAGAAGGTGTTTATAACATTCATGTTATATTTAACCAAGGAACTATTAGAAAAACTGCTACATACACTGTAACAGTAAGTTCAATATTAAATAAATTAACAGAAAAATATTTACTAGGTATTACTGCTAGTGGTATGAAAACTGATTACTTATTTGGTGAACAACTTGATACAGCAAATTTAAAGGTAACTGCTACTTATTCTGATTATTCAGAAGAAGATGTTACAAGTAAAGTCACAACAGATTTCACTCAATACGACAATACCACTCTTGGTGCTTACATGCTTAAGTTTAATTATAAAGAAACTTATACATTAGGAACTCAAACAGAGACTAAATCAAGTGATACATTCTTATTAGCTGTTGTTGATGGTAAGCTTAAATCGATTGAATTTGAATCTGGTACAACAACAATTGAACAAGATACAGTAGGTCCTGATGGCACATTAAGTTCTATTGATATGTCAGATTGGAAAGTTAAAGCTACTTTTGTAAATAGTGCTTACGCCGAAACTACTGCTTATGTATCAGCTAGTGAATTATCTATTTCAAACTTTAATAGTGGTATGAGTGGTAAACAAACAGCAACTATTTCTTATACACACGCAAATATGACAAGAACTTGTAATGTTGAAATTAATGTAAATGCTATAGCTGATCCAAATTATTACTTTGATGCATCTACATTAAGTCAAACAGCTGATACGACATTACAATCTGACTTAGTGATTGATGATCTACTTACTGCAAGTAATAAGTGTCAAATTAAGATGGAAAGTAGTCCTAAAACATTTGGTAATTTATCATTTACTAAGCGTATACAAACAAATGGTAAGGGTAATGCAAATAGTGGAAACTATATTAAGTTTACATTAGACAAAGATGCAAGTGTTGCTATTATAGGCCGTGCTTCGGACTCAGCTAAACCTGTAAACAATGCGGGATTCTATGATGCTAATAACGTACTTCAAAGTGCATCTTATGCTTACTCAACAGATATTTCTAAATATAAATATGAACTAAAGGCTGGAACATATTATTTCTTTGATACTGATAATGCTGTTCAAGTTTATGGAATTCAAATTTGGTATAAATAGAAAGGAGATAACATATGAAAAGAAAAAAAATCATTTTAGGTTTAACAAGTTTAACTTGTGCTTTAGGGTTATCTGCTTTAGCTTACAATGCAAAAGCTGATACTGATATGCCTACAAATTCAACTGATTTTGATAAGAAAGTTGATATTTTTGATAATCTTGTATCTGAGACAATATATGCATCTCCTGATGCAAGTGTTGAATTTGATTTTGAAAAAGAAGCTAATGAAGAATTACAAGATACACCACAACATAAAGGAACTATTGATGATCCTTATGATATCTTTACTGCATTCAACAGAGTTGGTGCAGGAGATACATTAGTATTATTAGATGGTACTTATAAATTATCTAATCGTATTAATGCAAAAAATAG
>CAVEPF010000099.1:12091-17771 GCA_963617645.1 Anaerotignum sp.
ACTAGTTCATATACTACAATTGATAAATGGCCTAGCAATAACCTAATTTTAAACTGTACATCATATAATAACTATGATAAAGAAACATTAGGTGAAAATGCGGATGGTTTTGCGGCTAAATTAACTGTTGGTGAAGGTAATGTATTCGATGGTTGTATAGCTTATAGAAATGCTGATGATGGATGGGACATGTTTGCTAAAACAGATTCTGGTAACATCGGTACGATTACACTTTTAAACTGCGTAGCCTTTGAAAATGGTTGGGTATTAGATAAGACCACATCTTATTCAAAAGATAAAGATGGTAATTATATTGATTCTTACATGACTGAAAATGGTGACGGTAACGGATTTAAACTAGGTGGTTCTTCAATGGAAGGCGACATGGTTTTAAAGAACTGTTTATCATTTAACAACAGAATGGGTGGATTTGCTGATAACTCTAACCCTGGTACATTATCTTTATATAATTGTACTGCATATAATAACTCTGTTTATGTATCTATGACTTCAAGTGGTACACAAGCAATTGATCCTACTGGTGACACAGGTTATTTCGGACTAAACGATAATGGTTCAGAAAACTTTGCAATGGCACGTACTGAAGGATCATACAATACATTCTATAGCTGTTTATCTGTTGTAACAAATAGAGAGAATAAGTCATATGATAACTATGATGAATATAGAGGAGCTGCTAGCTATTCAATATTTAACACAGGTTTAAATACATATACACAAATTACTACACCTATTGATGCTTCAAGTTATCAAAGTAAACAAGCAGGAACTGCTTATAATGGAACAATTGATGATTCTGTATTTAAGAAAACTAAGATCCAAAAAGATGGTCAAGATGTTGTAATCAATGGTAATAGAGATATTGATAAGATCTTAAGAAATAGTGATGGCTCTATCAATATGGGTGATACACTTGCATTAAATGATGAAACATTAAAAACATATGTAAATGGAGAAGCTATTGGTGCTACTTTAAATAAGATAAGTAGTGCAGAATACGAACACGTTGATTGGAAGGATTTATCAAATGTTTCTACATCAAGCGAGTATGTAACAGTATTACATGCACTAGAAGCTCTAACTATTCCTTGTAATACAAATTATGTATATCAAGATCTTGATTTAGTTACTGCCGTAAACGGATTAAAAGTATCTTGGTATTCAAGTGATGAATCAGTATTTAAGGTTGGTTATTATGAAACAAAATCTGTAAGTGGTAGAAACTATTTAACAGGTAATGTAATTCGTGATAGAAATAGCGACAAGACAATTGATTTAGTAGCTACTATTTCATATAATCAAACAACATTATCTAAAACATTTAAGTTAACTGTTAAAGCTGAAAAACCAGAAATTGGTTCAATTTTAGGTGTTTCTGATAAATATATTTATTCACAATTTGGCAATTGGTATGATCCTGAAATTATTGTAACAGATAAGATGAGTTATGCTGGTAATGCATTAAAAGAAGGAACAGATTATACTTTATCTCTTTCTTATAAATATGCATTAAATACTGCATCTAAATATTATGATGTTGACGGTGTTTATACAACTGTTCCTGGTGTATATCAAGTAAATTATGAAGTAACTTCTTTACTTGGTGATGGTAATCATATCGCAGGAAGCTATTTAGTTTATGTATTAAGTGAAACAGCTGAAATTGATTTATCAACTGATTCAGCTTTAGCTGATACTTATTCAATTACACAAACTAATGGATATGACTTCATGGTTAATGCTAGTAGAGACGGTGCTAAAGTTTCAGCCGCATTCAATGCAACTTACGGTTACATGTATCTATTAACTAGTGATAAAGAGACTGCAGAAGTAGAAGATGTTGTTAATACCGGAACACGTGTTGATATTCTAGATGAATTTGCATATGGTATTGCACCAAATGAAAATAAGAGTTCTTATTATGTTCATCTTGTTGTATCTAATAGAACAGCTAATGCTGATAAGAAATTATATTCTAAAGTATACACAACTCGTGTTGAAACTAAAGAAATTAGTACTTGTGAAGAGTTTGTAGAACTTGTAACAGGTAAAACAGCTGTATCTTCAAGCACTATTTACTTATTAACAACTGATCTTGATTTTGCTAATACAGAATATGACTTTGTAAATAATACTGCATCATTTACTGGCTTATTCAACGGACAAGACCATACAATTAAAAATATTAATATTGAATCAGCTACTGCAAAATGTGCAAATATATTCTATGCACTTAAAGGCGGAACTATTATGAATACTAAATTTGATAACATTACAATTAAAGGTACAAATTCAAGTGAACAATGTGCTGGTATCGTTGGTCAAATGAATGGTGGTTATATCCATAATGTTGATTTAACTAATATTAGCGTATTAGGTAAAGCTGCTGTAGGTGGATTAGTTGGTCAAGTTATTGGTGATATTAACTATATTACTGAAGTTTCATTAGTAAATCCTATGGAAAGTGGATATATTAGTGGATCTAAATATATTGGTGGTTTAGTTGGTAACATTCAAAAAGGAACTGAACAATCTAAAGTTGAATTATATATGTCTAACTGTTATGTAAACGCATATATCGGAGATCATAGAGATTCTGGTTATGTTGGTGGTATCATTGGTAGAAACAAAAACGAATTTGATTCATACGTTATGAGCGTTGATCATTGTTATTTTGTTGGCGTTGTAGATACTAACTATACATATTCAGGTGGTATTGTAGGTTCAATTGACTCAACAAGTGGTCATATAACTGTTTTATATAACGTATCTGATTGTACATTAGTATTAAAAGATACTATCTTAGATAAGACAAGTACAGAAATTGGACAAAAGAACAATTCTCCTGTTGTTGGTAGATTTACATATGTAGCAGGACTATGCAGACTAGGTGGAAACTTTGGCCCTTATGAAGAATATCATGCTGAAGTTAACAGTAATCCTGATAATTTCTTTGAAGAAATTAAGACAGAAAGTTTCTGGACTCGTGTAGGATTTATTACAAGTGAAAATTCAAAATGGAAATTTGTAGCTAATGAAGCAGGAGAAGGAATTGCTCCTTACTGCGAATTAGCTTAATTAATAGGCTGCCTTGGCAGCCTTTTCCTTTGCTAAAATATAATATTATTGATATAATTAATTAAAATGGAGGTTATTATGAAAGTTTATGATTTAATACAATATGTTGGTACAAAAACACTAATTAAAGTAGAAATTTCTAATCTTCATTTAGAAGAAGATTTATTTATTCTAGCCTCTAAGTTATATGCATGTGCAAATGAAGAGAATGTTGATATATTAGAATCAATTAAACAAACAAAAAACATATTACATGTTTTCTATAATTCGATAGATGATAAATTTAATTCGCTTTATTTAAATTTAGAAGATGCATATGTTGCGCAATATTTTACAAAGAAAACAGATAAATACAAGAACTATAAAGTACTTGATTTGCTTGACTTTGCATTACCTGTTGAATCTTTAATGGAAGATTTAATAAAGACTAAAACAATCTTAATTAAAATTAAAGAAAATGATCGTAAATATAAATTTGAATATTTATTTAAAAAACTTAATTTAACAAATAAGTTAGATAAAGTTAGTGCTCGCGCAAATTTTATAGTAACTAAAGACTTTTATTATGATAAAAAGATAGAAGATTTAGGGCTTATAGAAGACATATCTTTTGATTTTGAATCATTAAATAAAGAAGCTTATGATAAATATTTTAAGTAAAATGGAGAAATTATGGAAAACATATTTTTAAAAATAAAAAATAAAACTAAAGAATTTTTTAATGAAGTTCCTAAAAATTATAATAAAGCTTTTTCTTTATTAGTTATAATTACTTTCTTTATTGCACTTATATTTATATTAGTACCAAATTTTTTTGATACATTTTACAACTGTAATACAGATGATGTTATACAGTACTATCCTTATGTAGCAGGTTTCTTTGAAAAAATTAAGACAGGAACACTTTCAATATATGATACAGCGTTATTTGGTGGTACATCATTCTTTAGTGGAACATATTATGTACCTATTGATATATTTTTAGTTCTTGCCTTCTTTTTAAGTTTTATACTTGGTGTTTATAGAGCATATTTTATTTCTATTTTATTTAAAGTTATATGCAGTGCATATTTATTTTTCTATGTTTCAAAAAAACATAATATTCGTCCTTTAGTATGCACAGTTGTATCAATTGTTTATGCATTTACAGGTTTACTTCAAGCATATTTCGTATTCCCTGTATATTTAGGTATTATTTTTTATGCTCCTCTTGCAATGATGCTTGTAGATATGTATTTTTCAAAGAAAGATAAGTATTTAAGTTATTATTTAATTCCTATCTATGTTTTAGCTATAGTAATATTCGATTATTATTTAGCATATATGTTACTAGCATTTATGGCAATATATTTTGTTTATAATCTGTGCTTAATAACAACAAAGGAAGATTTTTTAAATCATAAGCTAATAATAAGATTTGTTAATTTCTTTTTACTTATTTTTCTAGGTGTATTTATTAGCTGTGCTATTTTACTTCCTAGTGCATTATATATATTAAACGAAACAAGTAGAACAAGTACTAAATATGATAATTTCTTTTATTTCACTACATGGAGTAGTGAGAAAAATGCTAATGTTATTTCTTTAAGACACTACTTTACTCAATTAATTAATTTTTATATTCCAAATAACCCTAATGTATTTATGTTAATAGAAGCAGGGGATTATGTAAGAGAACATGCAACTTTCTACATGACTTTAGGTGTTTATGTGTATTTAATTAAAGCTCTTACATTAGGAGATAAAAAGTCAAATGTATTAAGAGTATTTACTATAGCACTAAACCTAATGTTTTTGATGCCTGTGTTTTCAATGATATTTACAGCACAAAAAATAGCATATGTACGTTGGTTCTTTATTCCTTTTATATTTAATTTACTTACAGCAACTCATACAATGAATGTTTCTAATTTCAAGTTGTTTGAGAAGAAGAATGGTAAATTTTTAACAATATTAAATACTATTGTTCCATTGTTGTTTATGGGACTTGCGCTTGCATTAGTATTGTTTACATTAATTAAAAACCCATCATATTTTATTCATTATGATGCAAACTCAACTAGTGATTACTTCTTCCTTGGTATTTTAATACCTACAGTAGTATTTATTGTTATATACCTATTAGTACTTATATTACCATTATGCTTTAAAAGAATTAGAGAATATAAGACGTATTGGACAAAATCTATACCGCTACTAGTATTACTAGAACTTATATTTAGTTGTGTTATTGTAGTTATATCTGTAGGTTCTACGTCATGCGAAAACCAATATGAGACTTCAAGTAAACAAGTTAAACATTTAAGACAAATTACTAATTATAATTTTAGTGATGGATATAGAATTAATTTATATACTAATAATAAATGTCTTGCAAATAACAATGTAGCACATTTAAATGTGAACTGTACTAATTTCTTCCAATCATTTTATAACACTCCACTAAACACATATATGTCAGATATTTCAGGTATATCTACAAATTCGTGGTCAAGAAGAAGTATATATGGATACTCACTATTTAATGCGCCTATGTTTAATAACAAATATGTTATTACAAATAGTCAAAGCATTACAAGTG
>CAVEPF010000099.1:17781-39632 GCA_963617645.1 Anaerotignum sp.
TGATTATTTATTAGATGAAAAAGTTGTTACAAGACCTTTAACATTATCTAGTGAATATTATAAAAAATACGAAGATTATAACAATAATTCTTATTATGAATTAAATAATATTCCTAATTTTATAGTATATGATTCTGTATACTACGGATCTAGTTATTATGTAAGTAATGAAACAACATTCACAAAAGATTTATCCCTTTTAAAATATGGTTATGTAGCTTTAGATTTATCTCTTTGTACATCTACTACAACTATTGATTACTTAGTTAATAATTATTCAAGTTTTGATGATACTTTATCAAATGACGCTAAAGTTAATTTAAAATCATTCCTTGCATTAAATAAAGCAGGTCTTATTAAATATACTAAAACAGAAGCACTTAATAATATAACTAGTAGTAACGATTATGATGAGTTGCTATTATCAACATCAACAAAAAAAGAAGGATCTAATTATTTTATCTATGATCTTAATGGAAAAAATAAGAGTGTTTTTGATTATGATATGATTTATGCATACCCTTATGATTCAAATATTGCATCTATGGATGTTTCTGACGAAAGATATTGGATGTATTTTTCTAGTAGCGATTATGATGCAACTGATCGTCTTATTTTAAATCCTTTCCATTATAATGTTTCATATATTAAAGACTTAGGTTACACTAGTCAAAATGCACCTGATAAATTCTACATGAGATATAGACAAGCTTCAAACTCTAATGCTGTAGTATTATATGGTATAAATTATGATGTTTATAAAGACTTCTTAAATACTCAGGCTAAATACAGCGATAGATATTATTCACTTGATTCTAATAAGATGAATATTAGATTTAATAATGATGGTGAGGCTAAAGTTATAAAAACTGCTTACACTTATTCAAGCGATTGGCAAATTGAAAATAATACTTTAGGCTACGAAACTGTAAGTATTAACGGAGGTTTCCTTGGAATCATTGTTCCTAAAGGAGTAACAAATGTTAATATTAACCTAAGATTTATTCCTAAGGGATACGAAAATGGTTTTAAAATCACAGAAATTGGTGTTATAATTTATCTTAGTATTATAAGTATTGGCCTTATGGTAGAAATTAAAAATAAAATTGGTGATTATTTATGAAAAAAATATCTTTAATAGTTCCTTGCTATAATGAAGAGGCTACTATTCAAATATTCTATAATGAAGTAATTAAATATCTTAACACCGATTATGACTTTAATGTTATATTTGTTGATGATGGATCACGTGATTTAAGTTTAAGTATCATGAAGAACTTAGCTGAAAGTGATAATCGTGTTAAGTATGTTTCGTTTTCAAGAAATTTTGGTAAAGAAAGCGCAATGTATGCTGGTCTTGAGCATGCTAAAATATTAAAAAGCGATGCGGCTATAATCATGGATGTAGATTTACAAGATCCACCAAGTTTAATTCCTCAATTTTTAGAAAAGTATGAAGAAGGATATAAATTAATTTATGCTAAACAAAGGAATAGAAAAGGCGCTAAATTCTTCTCTAAGATTTGCTCTTTATCGTTCTATAAAGTTTATTCTTTCTTTACAAAAGATAAGAAGATGAAAGACGGCGCTAGAGATTTCTGTTTACTAGATAAAAAAGTTATAGATGCGTTCTTAAATATTAAAGATGAATCTCGTTTCACTAAAGGAATATACCACTATGTTGGTTTTAAAACTACAACTATTGAATTTGATTATGCAACTAGAAGTGCTGGTGAAACTAAGTGGGGATTTAGAAAATTATTTAAATATGCATTTACAGGAATAAAAGAGTTCTCTAATTTTTATACTATTATTCCTTCTATTTTCTTATTTATTTGGACAATTGTATTTGGTGTAGACTTCATATATCAAATTGTAAATTGTGTTAAATATAGCAATATTCACTTATGGGATTTTACTGCTATTAGAATTGATTTAGCTGTTTTAAGCATCACACTTATTTTAAAATATGTTATTAAATTATTATATGAAGTAAGAAGTCAAGCTAGAAATAGAGCTGTTTATATATGTGAGGAAACAAACATTGAAACAGAGTAAAAAAGAATTATTTCTTGAAATTATAAGATTTTTATTAGTAGGTGGGCTTGCGACTGTTGTTGATTATATAGTTTTCTATGTTTTTAAACTTGTTATATTGAAAAGTGTTAATGATAATGTAAAACTATTTATATCTACAATGTTAGGTTTTTTAGCTGGTCTATTTACAAATTGGTTTTTACAAAAGTTTGTATATAAGAATGTAACTGATAGTGATATGAAGAGTAAAAAAACATTTATTAAATTTGTTATCTTATCTCTTTTTGGCTTACTTGTTACAGAACTTGGCATTTTACTTGCAAAACCTTTATACAATACTTTGATTTTATCTGTATTTGGGTTGTTTGAATTTGATTTTTATCAATTATTTTTCAAGTGCTTAATGACTCTAATTGTACTTGTTATAAATTACTTAGGTAGAAAATTTTTAGTGTTTAATAATTCTAATAATAAAGAGGATTTATGAAAGAAATAAATGTTGATGTAATTGCTGATGGCGTTGCATATGGTAATGTTGTTAAAATTAAGAATGATAATCTCTTTGTAGCAAAACGCAAATGCGCTAATGTATTAGAGGAAGAAAAAAAGTTTGAAGAAGCAGTAACTTCTGCGATTTGTGACTTAGATCAAATAAAAGATAATGAAAATGAAGAGTTTTTAACTGTTCATAAAATGATTTTACAAGATCCACAATTAAAACGCGAAGTTTTTAATGAAATTGAAACTAATAATGCAGATGTTAGTTATGCGTTTGATAAAGTTATTAAAGGCTATATAAAAAAGTTCGAAGAAGCTAAATCTTTTTATCTTGAGGAAAGAAATCTTGATTTTAAAGATATTCGTCGTCGTGTTCTTCAAAAGTTAAATAATGATTATATTGAGCATATAAATCATGATAAAGTTATTCTTGTATGTGATGAACTTTATCCATCATTCTTATCAGAATTTAGAAACACATGTGCGGGTGTTATTGCTAAAAAAGGTGGAACAACTAGCCATGGGGCAATTCTTTGTAAAGCTCGTGAAATTCCTTTTGTAGTATGCAATGACTTTGATGTATCCGAAGATAGTGAAATAGTTATTGATACAAGAGTTAAAAAAGTATTTCTAGATTGTGATTCTGATTTTATATCAACTTATAAAAATTATAAAACATTAATGTCTCAACGTGTTAGAATCAGAGATTTTTCAAGCGTTGGTGTAAAAATCTTTGGTAATGTAAGTCATAATGACGAATTATATAAGATAAGAAAATATAAATTACATGGTGTTGGTTTATATAGAACAGAAGTCATCTTTATGAATAAAGATAGAGAAATGACTGAAGATGAACAGTATGAAATTTATAAAGATGCTGTTTTAGAATTAAAACAACGCCCTATTACATTTCGTACTTTTGATATAGGTGACGATAAACAATTACCTTATATTAAGGCTTCTAAAAAAGGTGTAACTAATTACAAGAACTATCCTAATCTATTTAGAAATCAAGTGAGAGCATTAATTAGAGCTAATAAATTTTCTAACATGAAGATTATGTTTCCGATGATTGAAACTTATGATGAGTTTGCATATTTAAGGGATTTAGTCTTTAAATATAAAAAAGAATTAGGATCTACTAATTATTTAAAAGTAGGTATGATGTTAGAAACTAAAGAAGCTATTAATAATTTGGACGATTTTAAAGATGTTGATTTCTTTTCTTTAGGAACTAATGATTTAACTCATGAACTTTATGGAATTGATAGACAACAAGTATCAAATTACAAAACATATATAAATCCACTTATCGAAGTTATTAAAAAAGTAGTACTTCATTGTAAGACTTATAATATTGAATTATCAATATGTGGTGAGTTAGCTGGAGTGGAAGAAGTGACAAATTTATTGCTAGATGCAGGAATGAAAAACTTTTCTGTTTCGGCTGCTAATGTTAAATCAGTTGAAAAATCAATAATTAATTATTATAAACTAGAGGATTAGATTAATTTCTAATCCTTTTTCATATTTAGGTTTTAAAATTTTGGTAATAAAATTTTATGTAAAATATTTTTAAAATGTGCTTGCATTGGATAAATAAGTATGATAAAATATAAAAGCTCATGGATAAAAGAGCTAGGCTATGAAGTGGAAGGTTGCCGATACACCGAAAAGCGTTGTCATACAGTGTGTTGGGTTTTTCCATGGAGCAAGTCTATACATGATTATAGGCGAAAGGAGATTATTTAAAATGGCAAAAGAAAAAATTAGAATTCGTTTAAAGTCTTATGATCACAGATTATTAGATCAATCTGCACAAAAGATTGTTGAAACTGTAAAGAAAGCAGGTTGTACTGTTAATGGTCCAATTCCTCTTCCTACAGATAAGGAAATCTTCACAATCTTACGTTCACCTCACGTAAACAAAGATTCACGTGAACAATTCGAAAGAAGAACTCATAAGAGATTAATCGAAATTGTGGATCCAAACCCACAAACAATTGACGCTTTAATGCACGTTAACTTACCTTCTGGTGTTGACATTGTTTTAAAGAAGTAATTAAGAATAAAAAATAGAAAGGTGTAATTAACTCATGGCTAAGGGAATCTTAGGAAGAAAATTGGGCATGACTCAAATTTTCGATGCAAAGGGAAATTTAATTCCTGTAACAATTATTGATTGCGCACAAAACGTTGTTCTTCAACAAAAGACAGTTGAAACTGACGGTTATGTTGCAACAAAAATCGGTTTCGTTGACAAACGTGAAAATTTAGCAAACAACTGCGAAAAGGGTATTGCTAAAGCTGCTAACACTGCTCCTAAGCGCTTCGTAAAAGAGATTCGTTTCTCTGTACAAGTTAAAGGAGAGAATACTCTAGCAACATATAACGTAGGTCAAGAGATTAAATGTGATATATTCGCTGCTGGTGACGTTATCGACGTAACTGGTACATCAAAGGGTAAAGGTTTTGCTGGTACTATCAAGAGATATAACCATCATAGACAACCTATGTCTCACGGTGTTTCTGCTTCTCACAGAGAAGTTGGTTCAATGGGTCCTATCAAAGGAAACATGAAGGGTAAGAAAATGCCAGGACATCTAGGTGTTGAAACTGTTACTCTACAAAATTTAACAATTGCTAATGTAGACGCTGAAAGACAATTAATTTTAATCAAAGGAAATGTTCCAGGACCAAAGAATGGTTTAGTTGAAATTAAGTCTGCAGTTAAGGTTAGCGAATAATAGGAAGGAGATTTATTTATGGTTAAAGTTGAATTATTAAATCAAACTGGATCAAAGGTTAAAGATTTAAGCTTAAATGAAGAAATCTTCGGAATTGAGCCTAACCAACAAGTAGTTTATGACGTTGTAAACGCTCAAAGAGCTGCTATGAGACATGGTACTCATGACACTAAGAACCGTTCAGAAGTTCGTGGTGGTGGTAAGAAACCATGGAGACAAAAAGGAACAGGACATGCTCGTCAAGGTTCTATCAATGCTCCACAATGGAGACATGGTGGTATCGTATTTGGTCCTACTCCAAGATCTTACGAAGTTAAGGTTAACCAAAAGGTTAGACAATTAGGTTTAAAATCAGCATTATCTTTCCATACTTCAAACAACACATTAACTGTAGTTGATGATATTAAGTTTGAATCAATCAAGACAAAGAATTTTGCTGAATTCTTAAATAACATTAAAGTAAGTGGTAAGGTATTAGTTGTTGTTTCTGAATTAACTGCTGAAGTAGCATTAAGCGCTAGAAACTTTGCTAATGTATTCGTTACTACAGCTGATCAAGCTTCAGTATTCGATATTCTTGCATTCAAGAATTTAGTATTAACTGAAGGTGCTGTTAAGTATTTTGAGGAGGCTCTAGCATAATATGCAAATTTACGATATTATTAAAGAACCAATTATTACTGAAAAATCTATGGCTTTAAAAGAAAAAGAAAACAAGTATGTTTTCGCTGTTTCTCCAAAAGCAAATAAGATTGAAATCAAAAACGCTGTTGAAAAGTTCTTCAACGTTAAAGTAGTTTCAGTAGCTACTTTAAATGTAAAGCCAAGAAGCAAGAGAATGGGTCAATATGAAGGCTACACTCAAGCTTATAAGAAAGCTATCGTTAAGTTAGCTGAAGGCAATACAATTGCTGCATTCGAAATCTAATAAAGATTAATCAAATATAGGAGAAATAAATTTATGGCAATTAAAGTATATAAACCTACTTCAAATGGTCATAGAAACATGTCAGTTTCTACATTTGAAGAGATTACAACAAGTACTCCTGAAAAGTCACTTTTAGCTCCATTAAAGAGCAAGGGTGGTAGAAATAATACTGGTCTTATCACTGTTAGACACCAAGGTGCTGGTGAAAAGAGAAAGTATAGAATCATCGATTTCAAGAGAAATAAAGATAACGTTCCTGGTAAGGTTGCTACTATCGAGTACGATCCTAACAGAACAAGCCGTATTGCATTAATTAACTATGCTGACGGTGAAAAGAGATATATCATCGCTCCTGAAGGATTAGAAGTTGGTATGACTATTATCTCTGGTGAAAATGTAGACGTTAAAGTAGGAAATGCTGCTCCAATCGTTAACATTCCAGTAGGTACTGTTATTCACAATATCGAATTACATCCTGGTAAGGGTGGACAATTAGCTCGTTCAGCTGGTACTTCTGCTCAAATTCTTGGTCGTGAAGAACGTTATGTTCTTGTTCGTTTATCAAGTGGTGAAGTACGTAAGGTATTAAACACTTGCCGTGCTACAATTGGTGTAGTTGGTAATGGTGATCATAACCTAGTTCGTATCGGTAAAGCTGGTCGTGCTCGTCATATGGGATTACGTCCTGAAGTTCGTGGTTCAGTTATGAACCCAGTAGATCACCCACATGGTGGTGGAGAAGGTAAAGCTCCAATTGGTCACAAAGCTCCAATGACTCCATGGGGAAAGAAAGCTTTAGGTGTTAAGACTCGTAGAAATAAGAAGTCTTCTACAAAGTTAATCGTTCGTAGAAGAAACGGAAAGTAATGAAGGAGGATAACATATAATGGCTCGTTCAATTAAAAAAGGACCTTTTATTGATGCTTCTCTATTAAAGAAAGTTGAAGCTCAAAATGAGGCTCATGAAAATAAAGTAATTCAAACATGGTCACGTCGTTCTGTAATTTTCCCTGCATTCGTAGGACACACTTTTGGTGTTTACAATGGTCGTGAACATACACCTGTTTATGTAACAGAAGATATGGTTGGTCACAAGTTAGGAGAATTCGCTCCTACTCGTACATTCCATGGTCACAAGGAACAAGACAAGGCAGCTTAATAGGAGGGTATTATGGAAGTAAAAGCAATTTCTAAATCAGTTCGTTCAACTCCACGTAAGGCTCGTCTTGTAGTTGATATGATTCGTGGCAAAAACGTTAATGAAGCATTCGGTATTCTTGAGTTCACTCACAAGACTGTTTGCGAGGACGTTGAAAAAGTATTAAAATCTGCAGTTGCTAATGCAGTTAACAATAATAAGCTTGATGTAAACAAGCTTTATGTAAAAGAAATTTACGTTGGTGATGCTATGCGTATGCGTAGAATGATGCCAAGAGCTAAAGGTAGCGGTGATATCGTTACTAAGAGACTTTGCAACATCACTGTTGTAGTTTCTGAAAGAGATTAGGAGGACGCACAATGGGTCAAAAGGTAAGTCCAAAAGGATTACGTATTGGTGTTAACCGTGAATGGGATGCTCAATGGTATGCTGGCAAAAATGATGTTGCTGACTTATTATTAGAGGATCTTAAGATTCGTGAATATTTAAAGAAAACTTATGCTAAAGCTTCAGTTTCACGTGTTGTTATCGAACGTATTAAGGGAGCTAACAACAAAGACATCGTTAGCATTAAACTTTACACTGCAAAACCAGGTGTCGTTATCGGCCGTGATGCAGAAACTAAGAACGCTACTGTTAAGGCTCTAGAAGCTTTAACTAGCAAGAATATTAAATTAGATGTTATTGAAGTAAGAAAACCTGATCTAGATGCAACATTAGTTGCTCGTAGTATGGCTGAACAACTTGAAAACCGTGCTTCATTCCGTCGTGTTCAAAAGTTAGCTCAAATGAGAGCTATGAAGGCTGGCGCAAAGGGTATTAAGACTCTTATCTCTGGTCGTCTAGGCGGAGCTGAAATCGCTCGTGGCGAAGGTTATTCAGTAGGTCAAGTTCCTCTTCAAACTCTTCGTGCTGATATTGACTATGCTCAAGACGAAGCTCATACAACATATGGTAAGCTTGGTGTTAAGGTATGGATCTATAGAGGAGAAGTTCTTAACTTAAAAAAAGCTCAAGAAAAGAAAGCACAAGAAGAAAAGGCTCTTAAGGAAGAACGTAATAAGCGTTTCAACCGTAACAATGACAAGAAGGATGGCGGAAAGACTCAACGTCGCCCACGTCCTAACAATAATGACAAATCTTCTGAAGGAGGTAAGTAATTATGTTAATGCCTAAAAGAGTAAAATATCGTAGACCACACAGAGTTTATTACCATGGTAAGGCTAAAGGTAATACAAACGTTGACTTTGGTACATACGGTTTAATGGCAACTGAAGGATGCTGGTTAACTAATAACCAAATCGAAGCTGCCCGTGTTGCAATCACACGTCAAATGGATCGTGGTGGAAGACTATGGATTAGAGTTTTCCCTCAACTATCTAAGACAAAGAAGCCTCTAGCTGTACGTATGGGTTCAGGTAAAGGTTCACCAGAGTCTTGGGTTGCTGTAGTTAAAAAGAATACAATCTTATTCGAGGTTGCTGATGTTTCTGAAGAAATCGCTCGTGAAGCATTCCGTTTAGCAGGACATAAGTTACCAATCGGAACTAAGTTTGTTAAGAAAGCATAGGTGACGAGTAATGACAAATAAAGAAATTCGTAATCTTTCTGTAGAAGAGCTTAATAAGCAAATTATTGAACTTAAGGATGAATTATTCAACCTAAAGCTTCAAGCTTCTCTTAATCAATTATCAAACACTGCTCGAATCGCGCAAGTAAAAAAGACTATCGCTAGAATGAAAACTATTTTAGCTGAAAAAAATCATGAAGTAAGATAAGGAGGATAAAATACATGGAAGAACGTAACAGTCGTAAAACATTTACTGGTGTTGTAAGTTCTGCAAAGAATGACAAGACAATTACAGTAGTTGTAGATACTTATAAGAAAGATAGATTATACGGTAAACGTGTTAGATTATCTACTAAATTACATGCTCATGACGAAAACAATGTTGCTAAAGTTGGCGACACTGTTAAAATTATGGAAACTAGACCTTTATCAAAAACAAAGAGATATACTCTTGTTTCAGTGGTAAAGACTAGCGAGAATCTATAATTTTGGTTCCTGAAAGGAGGTACTCTCATGGTTCAACAAGAAACTAGACTTGCAGTAGCTGATAATTCAGGTGCTCGTGAGTTATTAATCATTAAAATATTAGGTGGCGCATTACATAGATATGCATCAGTTGGTGATATCGTAGTTTGTGCTGTTAAGGATGCCATTCCTAACGCATCAGTTAAAAAGGGTGACGTTGTTAAGGCAGTTATCGTACGTACTAAGGCTGGTTTAAGAAGACCTGATGGTTCTTATATCAAATTTGATCAAAACGCTGCAGTTATTATCAATGCTGATAAGAACCCTAAGGGAACTCGTATTTTCGGACCAGTAGCTCGTGAGCTACGTGACTACGGATATATGAAGATCGTATCACTTGCTCCTGAAGTACTATAAGGAGGTTCACTATATGAATATTAAAAAAGGTGACACAGTCGTTGTTATTTCTGGTGCTGATAAGTACCAAATAGATAATAAGGGTAATAAGACTTTAAAATCTGGTAAAGTTTTAAAGGCTAACCCAAAGGATAATACAGTAGTTGTTGAAGGTGTTAACAAAGTTAAGAAACACTTAAAACCTACTCAAGCAAACCAAGATGGTAGCATCGTTGAAGTTGAAGCTCCTATCAATGTAAGTAAGGTTGCTATTCTAGATCCAAAGAAGAACGTTCCTACTCGTGTTTCTGTTAAGATTGATGAAAACGGAAATAAAGTAAGAGTTACTAAGAAGTCTGGAACAATTTTAAAGTAATAGGAGGATATAAGGTATGAATCGTTTACAAGAAAAGTATGAAAATACTGTAAAAGCAGAACTTCAAAAGAAGTTTAACTATAGTTCACCAATGGAAACTCCAAAGATTTCTAAAATTGTTATCAACATGGGTCTTGGTGATGCAGTTGCTAACTCTAAAGTATTAGACGAAGCAGTTGAAGAATTAACATTAATCGCTGGTCAAAAGCCAGTTGTTACTAAGGCTAAGAAGTCTATCGCTAGCTTTAAGCTACGTGAAGGAATGCCTATCGGTTGCAAAGTTACATTAAGAGGAGAAAGAATGTACGAGTTCTTTGATAAGCTTGTTTCAATCGCTCTTCCACGTGTACGTGATTTCCGTGGTATTTCAGCTGATTCATTCGATGGTCGTGGTAACTATACACTTGGTGTAAAGGAACAATTAATCTTCCCTGAAATTAACTTTGATAAGGTTAAGAAGATTCGTGGAATGGACATTGTTATCGTTACAACTGCTAAGACTGACGAAGAAGGACGTACTCTATTAGGATTAATGGGTATGCCTTACAAGAAGAAATAGTTGAAAGGATAATATTATGGCAAAAACTTCACAAATTGTTAGAAACCATAGAAAAGCTAAGTTCGCTGTTCGTGAATACACTCGTTGCGAGAGATGCGGACGTCCACATGCTGTTTATGGTAAGTTTAAATTATGCCGTGTTTGCTTCCGTGAGTTAGCATACAAGGGTGAAATCCCTGGCGTAAAAAAAGCAAGTTGGTAATCATTTTTTCCAATAAATGGAAGGAGGAAAATTATTATGAGTATGACAGATCCAATCGCAGATATGCTTACACGTATTAGAAATGCAAGCAGAATGCGTCAAGAAACAGTTTCAATGCCTGCTTCAGCCTTCAAATCAGCTATACTTGATGTATTAGTTAAAGAAGGATTTGTAGAAGGTTATAAGAATGAAACTACAGATAATAAAACAACAACTACAGTTACTTTAAAGTATACTGCAGGTAATGAAAGCGTAATCAAAGGCTTAAAGAAAATCTCTAAGGTTGGTTTAAGAGTTTACGCTCAAGCTGATGAACTTCCACAAGTATTAAATGGTTTAGGTGTTGCTATCATTTCAACTTCAAAAGGTGTTATGACTGATAGAGAAGCACGTAAGCAAAAGCTTGGTGGCGAAGTTGTAGCTTATATTTGGTAATATTTAGGAGGAATTAGAAATGTCTCGTATTGGTAAGAAGATCATTACAATCCCTTCAGGTGTTACTGTAAGCTTAAATGACAGTGTTATCACTGTTAAAGGACCTAAGGGCGAATTAACTCGCGAAGTTCCATCATGTGTAAACTTCGAGATTAAAGAAAATGAAGTTATTTTAACTGCTGACAACGAAAACAAGTTAGCTAATACATTACACGGTACAACTCGTGCTAACGTTGCTAACATGGTTGAAGGTGTAAGCACTGGCTTCAAGAAAACATTAGAAATTGTTGGTGTAGGTTACCGTGCTGAAGTTAAGGGTAAAACTCTTGACCTATCTCTAGGTTATTCTCACCCAGTTGTATTCGATATTCCAGAAGGAATTACTGTTGAAGTTGTTAAAGGCGTAACAGTACATGTATCTGGTATCGATAAGCAAAAAGTAGGCCAATTTGCGGCAGAAATTAGACATCAAAGAGAACCTGAACCATATCATGGAAAAGGTATTCACTACTCTGATGAAACTGTTCGTCGTAAAGAGGGTAAGACTGCTAAGAAGTAATAGAAAGGAGTACTAAAATAATATGATTAGTCAAACATCAAGTAATTCAAAGCGTGTTGCAAGACACCTTCGTATCAGACAAACTCTTTCTGGTACAGCTAGTAAGCCAAGATTAAACGTATTCCGTTCAAACAAGGCTATCTACGTTCAAATTATCAATGATGAAACTGGTACTACATTATGCAGTGCTTCTTCTCTTGATAAAGATTTAAACTGCAGTGGTACTAAAGTTGAGCAAGCTACTCAAGTTGGTACAGCTATCGCTAAGAAAGCTTTAGCTTTAAACATTGAAACTGTAGTATTCGATCGTGGTGGTTATTTATATCATGGTCGTGTAAAGGCTTTAGCTGAAGCTGCAAGAGCAGCCGGCTTAAAATTCTAGAAGGAGGAAAATCTCATGTCTAAAGAACGCGAAGAAAATTTAGAAGTTAAACAACCTGAAGACGAATTTGTTGATAGAGTCGTTAACATTAAAAGAGTAACTAAGGTTGTTAAGGGTGGTAAACGTTCACGTTTTGCTGCACTTGTAGTTGTTGGTAACTATAAGGGACAAGTTGGTTTCGGTATTGGTAAGTCAACTGAAGTTCCTGATGCTATCAAAAAAGCTATCGAAAATGCAAAGAAGAACGTTATTACTGTATCTTTAAAAGGTACAACAATTCCTCATGCTGTTACTGGTAACTATGGTGCTGGTGAAGTAGTTTTAAGACCTGCTGCAGCCGGAACTGGTATCATCGCTGGTGGTGCTGTTCGTGCAGTACTAGAGCTTGCTGGTGTTACTGATATCCTTTCTAAGGTTATCGGATCAAGATCTCCAATCAATGTAATCAGATCTACATTTGCTGGTCTTGAACAATTACAAACTGCTGAAGAAGTTGCTGCTCGTCGTGGTAAGACAGTTGCTGAGATTTTGGAGTAAGATTATGAAGAAATATCAGATTACATTAGTTAAATCAATCAACGGTCGTAAGCCAAATCAAGTTGCTACTGCTAAGACTTTAGGACTTTCTCACATTGGCGATACAGTCGTTGTAGAAGAAAATGCCGCTATTCACGGTATGATCGTTACTATTGCTCACTTAATTAAAGTTGTAGAACTTTAATTAAGTGTGGAAATCTAACGAAAAAGAGAGTATAATTAAATAGATTAAATAGAAAATTGTATAAGGAGGTGCCTATACTATGTTAAATCAATTAGCCCCTGTTAAAGGTGCAAGACATTCCAAGAAGCGTAAAGGTTTTGGTGTCGGTTCTGGTTTAGGTAAGACTGCTGGACGTGGCGAAAATGGTCAAAATAGCCGTTCTGGTGGTGGTACTCGCCCAGGATTTGAAGGAGGTCAATTACCTTACTTCCAACGTTTACCAAAGCGTGGTTTCAATAACATTAACAAGAAAGAATACGCTATTGTTAACATTTCAGATTTAAATGTATTTGAAAATGGTTCAGTAGTAGGCCTTGAAAATCTAATCGAAGCTGGTCTTGTAAAGAAAGTTTACGATGGAGTTAAGGTTCTTGGTAATGGAACACTTGAGAAGAAGCTTACTGTTAAAGCTAACAAATTCTCTGAGTCAGCTAAGAATGCTATAACATCTGTTGGCGGAACTGTAGAGGAGATCTAATAAGATATGTTCTCAAAGTTCAAGAAAATTCTAAGTGACCCTGAAATTATAAAGCATTTAGCATTTACAATTTTAATATTACTTGTATTTAAAATTGGCACATTTATCCCTGTCCCATTAATTGATGTTAATGGTATTAAGAATACATTAGCTAATAATGATTTCTTAACTATTCTTAACACTTTTTCTGGCGGTGGATTATCGAGCTTTTCTATTTTGTCACTAGGTATATCCCCATATATTACTGCATCTATCATTGTGCAAATGCTTCAAATGATCATTCCGCAAATGAAAGATTGGCAAGAAATGGGAGATGTCGGAAAACAAAAATCTAATAGAGTAACTAGATATTTAACTATTGTTATTGCTATTATTCAAGCTTTAGCTTTATTACTAGGACTTGGAACTCGTGCTGAGAACATTTTCTGGGTTAAAGCAATTGCCAATTATTCATGGTTCTACTATTTATATATGGCAATCGTAATTGCTGCTGGTTCTGCATTTACTATGTGGTTAGCAGATTTAATTACAAAGCATGGTGTTGGAAACGGATCATCAATGATTATCTGTGCAGGTATAGTTGCATCTTTACCTACTATGTTCCAAACACTAGGAACTGATTACTTAGGATCGAACTTTAGCGGAACAAACCTTACAAAATTCATTAGTATCATTGTTATTTATTTAGCAATGATTCTTGCTATTGTATGGTTTGAAGGTGCTAGAAGAGAAATCCCAGTACAATATGCAAATAGACAAGGAAATCAAAAGTCAAGTATTCCACTTAAGTTGAATTCTGCTGGCGTAATCCCTGTTATTTTTGCTCAAACTTTACTATCTATACCTACAACTATTATTGGTATGATGGGACTATCAACTGATTCAAGTACTGCAGCTTATTGGATTGATCAAGTATTTACTATTTCAAAACCAATTGGTATGTGTCTTTATATCATAATGATAGTATTCTTCACTTATTTTTATGCGTTCTTAACAATTGATCCAGATAAAATAGGTGATAGTTTATCAAAACAAAATGGTTTCATCCCTGGTATTAAACCTGGTGAGGAAACTAAAACACAAATTTCAAATATATTATTTAAAGTAACAACAATTGGTGCTATTGGTATTACAATTGTTGCACTTGTTCCTGTTATTGTTCAATTAGCATTTGGAGCTTCTAGTTCAGTTACAATGGGTGGTACTTCGCTATTAATCATTGTAGGTGTTGCTATTGAAACAGCTAGTCAAATTGAGACTGAAGCTGAAAACAAAGATTCTTATCAACCAACTATCATTGGTTAATAACTGGAGGATATATGAGATTATTAATTATGGGACGTCCTGGTGCTGGTAAAGGTACTCAAGCGTTCAATATAAAAAATTATTATAGCATCCCACATATTTCAACTGGAGATATGTTTAGAGAAGCTATGAAGAATGGTACTGAAATGGGCAAATTAGCTCAAAGTTATATGGAAAAGGGTGCTTTAGTACCTGATGAAGTAACAATTGGTATTGTTCGTGAGAGATTATCTAAAGATGATGTTAAAAACGGATTTTTACTTGATGGTTTTCCAAGAAACGTTCATCAAGCAGAAGCTTTAGATGAAATCTTAAAAGAGAATGGTATTAAGCTTGATGCTGTTCTTGATGTTAATGTAGAACCTGAAATTCTTATCAATAGAATTGTTGGTAGAAGAATTTGCAAAAATTGTGGTGCTACATTCCATGTTGAATTTAATAAGCCTCGTCAAGAAGGCATTTGTGACAATTGTGGACAACCACTTGTTCAAAGAGCTGATGACACAGTTGAAACAGCAGGAAGTCGTTTAAAAGTATATGATGACTCAACTGCACCTGTACTTGCTTATTATAAGAAACAAAATTTACTTAAAACTGTTAACGGTGATCAAGCAGTTGACAAAGTCTTTGAAGATATCAAAGCTATTCTTAAGTAATAATATATAATATGTCAGAGGTTTTCCTCTGACAAGCCGTAAGGCTGCTTGACAAATTTTAAGTAAACAAGCTAGTGATCATTAACTATTGATTTATTAATGGTTCATTAATTTAATGGAGGTTTTTATGTCAAAGGAAGAAGGAAATATCCTAGAGTTTGAAGGCGTTGTTGTAGATGTTTTGCCTAATACTCAATTTAGAGTTAAACTTGAAAATGATCATGAAATATTAGCCCACGTTTCTGGTAAAATCCGCATGAATAACATACGCATTTTACCAGGTGACAAAGTACATGTTGAAATGTCAACCTACGATATAACACGTGGTAGAATTACATACAGACACAAGTAATACATATGGAGGTATTAATATGAAAGTTAGACCATCAGTAAAACCTATCTGTGATAAGTGCAAAGTAATTAAGCGTAAAGGCCGTGTAATGGTTATTTGCGAAAATCCAAAACACAAACAAAGACAAGGTTAATAGAAAGAAAGAGGTTATTAGACTATGGCACGTTTTGCTGGAGTAGATATTCCAAGAGATAAAAGAATTGTTGTAGCTCTTACTTATATTTATGGTATTGGATTACCAACATCAAAAGAAATTTTAAAAGCTGCAAACGTATCTGAAGATACAAGAACTAAGGATTTAACTGAAGATGAAGAAGGTAGAATCCGTTCACAAATCGCTAACTACAAGGTTGAAGGTGACCTTCGTAGAGAAGTAAACTTAAATATTAAGCAATTAATGGAAATTGGTTGCTATAGAGGTATGAGACACAGAAAGGGTCTTCCTGTTCGTGGTCAAAATACAAGAAACAATGCTCGTACTCGTAAGGGTCCTAAGCATACTATTGCTAACAAGAAGAAAGCAGCATAGGAGGTAAAATATGGCAGTAAATAAGACTAAACGTCGTGTGAAGAAGAATATTCCTCTAGGAACAGCTCACATTCACTCAACATTTAACAATACAATTATTTCAATTACAGACCAAGCTGGTAACGTTATCGCTTGGGCATCTGCAGGTACTTGTGGATTCAAGGGAAGCCGTAAGTCAACTCCATTCGCAGCTCAAACTGCAAGTGAAGCTTGTGCTAAAGCTGCTATGCTAGCAGGTGTACAAAAAGTTGAAGTTGAAGTTAAGGGACCAGGACCTGGTCGTGAATCTGCAATCAGAAGCTTATCTGTTGCAGGTCTAGAAGTAACTTCTATTACTGATGTTACTCCAGTTCCACATAATGGTTGCCGCCCACCAAAGCGCCCACGTGGTTAATTGATGACTTTATAAAAACAATTATTTAAAGGAGGCTCATTATGAAGGAATTAAAGTTCGTTAAGCCAAGCCTAAGCAAGGTAGTTACAATTTCAGATGATGGTTCTTATGGCAAATTTGAAGTTGCTCCACTTGAAAGAGGTTTTGGTATTACAATTGGTAATGCATTACGTCGTACATTATTATCATCGCTTCCAGGAGCTGCGTTTGTTAATTTCAAATTACAAGGAGCTCAACATGAGTTCCAAAGCGTAGCAGGAATTGTTGAAGACGTTATTACAATCGTTTTAAACTTAAAACGTGTAATTTTAAAAGTTGATTCAACTGATTGGGATTTCCAAACAACTGTTGAAATCCATCATGGTGAAGGTGAAGTTACTGCTGGAGATATTATCCATGGTAACGAAATCGAAATCATTAATCCTGATCAACATATTTGCACTGTTGCTCGCGGTGGATCATGTGATATGGTTCTAACTGTAAGAAGAGGTGTAGGTTATGTTAATTCAAACGATAACAAGATTTATAGTGAATCACTAGAAGTTATTGCTATCGATTCAATCTATACTCCAATTACAAACGTTGCTATCAACGTAGATAAGACTCGTGTTGAAGATGATCCTAACTTCGATAAATTAAGTATCGAAATTACTACAAACGGATCAATTGATGCAAAAGATGCATTAGCTATGGCTTCAAAAATGATGATTGAACATTTAAATGTATTAGTAGGTCTATCAGACAAAGCTGTTGATACTGACTTTATGATTGAATCTAATGATGACCAAGTTAATTCTGATCTTAGTAAGACTGTAGAAGACCTTGACTTATCTCAACGTGCTTACAACGGTCTTAAGAGAGCTTCAATTAACACAGTTGCTGATTTAACAAATATGACTAGCGAAGAAATTCAAAAGTTAAGATGTATTGGTGCTAAATCAGTAAAAGAAATTAGAGATAAACTAGAAAGTATGGGTTTAAGTTTTAAGAAAAACTAATCCAAGGAGGAATTTAATATGGCATATTCTAAATTACGTCGTTGCGGAGCTGCACGTAAGGCTTTAATCCGTGACTTAGTTACCGATTTAATCCTTAATGGACAAATTGAAACTACTGAAGCTAAAGCTAAAGAACTTAGAAAACTTGCTGATAGAATGGTTACATTAGCTAAGACAAATACATTAGCTAGCCGTAGACAAGCTGCAGAATTAGTTCGTTTTGAAAAAGACGCTAATGGTTCATACGCTATTCAAAAGTTATTTGATGAAATTGGTCCTAAGTATGCTACAAGAAACGGTGGATATACTAGAATCATTAAGACTGGTTTCCGTCGTGGAGATGCTGCATCAAAAGCTATTATTGCTTTCGTTGACTAATAAGAATGAAATGAGATGCATTTTTGCATCTCTTTTTTAATTATTTTTAATATAATAATTATGTAGATTCATATAAAGTCGCTTTTAAAGAGACCTTATTTTGCTTGTTTTATATATACTATAGTTGTAAATGAAAAAAATAATTTAACAAAAGGAGTATATATATGGAAAAAGTAATTAAGGTTTTAGGTAAAGGTGAAGCTAAATTTAAAGCGGAAAAAACAGAAATAAATTTAACTTTTACAGCAAGTGATGATGAATATAAAAAGTGTGTAGCAAAATCCGCAAGAGATACAGCAATTGTAAAAGAAATGCTTACAAGTCTTGGTTTTGATAAGACAATGCTAAAAACTACAGAGTTTTATATTAGACCTCATTATGTTAGTGAAAGAACACAAGGTAATGGTTATTTATCAGTTTTAAGAGGTTATGAATATGAACAAACATTAAGATTTTCATTTCCTTCATCAAACGAAACATTGTCCCTTGTGTGTGATGCTGTTAGTAAATTAAAATTAAATCCAAGAATTAAAATTTCATATGGTTTATATGATAAAGAAACTCCAAAACAGGCTGCATTAGCAGAGGCTATAAAGGACGCAAATAAAAAAGCTAATTTTATTGCAAGCAATCTTAATTTAGAAATCGATAGCATTTTAGATATTAATTACGGCACAGTTTATAATGAATATGTTCCTAATTATTACAGTGAATGTGATTATGGTGATGGATCTGCAAGATCAAGAGAATTTGATATTGAACCAGAAGAAATTCTAACAAGAGATAGTGTTACAATTACATATAAATTAAAATAATAATTATATAGAGAGGTAAAACATGTCAGATTTATTAGAAAATAAATTGGCACTCGCAGTAATGATGGTATGCGTTTGTGCTATTGCTGAACTTTTAATAATTATAATATTTGCAAAAAAATTACATAGTGTTTATATACAGGTGGAGTGTATTATATTTATTATAATAGCAGCCCTAACTTTCATTATAACTTTATTAGCCGCAATATTTCATTTTTAATATATTCATACTTAAGCTTTTCTAAAATTTATATAATATAAAGTCTACATGTTTAAATATCTTAAAATTAACTACGTATTAGGTTTTAATGCGTAGTTTTTATTTTTCATTAATAATAAAATAATACATAATTTCTATTATTTATGATAAAATATTTTATGTTAAAAATTAAGGAGTGATATTGTGATAAAAGTAGAAAATTTAGACTATAGTTATACACAAACAGATCATGCACTTAAGGGAATATCATTTTCCGTTTCAGACTCTGAATGGGTTTCTATCATAGGACATAATGGAAGTGGTAAATCCACATTATCAAAATTACTTGTTGGACTTATTAAAGCTGATAAAGGTAATATAATTTATGATGATGTTGTTTTAAGTGAAGAAAATGTTGAACAAGTAAGACAACAAATAGGTATTGTATTTCAAAATCCTGATAATCAATTTGTTGGCGTTAATGTAAAATATGATATAGCATTCGGTCTTGAAAATAGAAATATTGAGCGTGAAAAGATGCTAGAATTAATTGATGAATATAGTTCTTTAGTTGGAATGAAAGAATACTTAGATAGAGCACCTGAGACTTTATCAGGAGGACAAAAACAAAGAGTAGCTATTGCAGGAATTTTAGCTTTAAATACAAAGTATATAATACTTGATGAAGCTACATCAATGTTAGATCCTGAGGGTGTAAAAGATATAACAAATTTAATTTGTGATCTTAAAAATAAATATAATAAGACTATTATTACTATTACACATGATTTAAATCTAGCTGCTTTATCCGATCGTGTTATAGTTTTAAAAGATGGTTTAATTATAGGAGAAGGTAAACCTTTAGATATATTTAAAGATGAATCTATTTTAAAACAAAGTAGATTAGATATGCCATTTAATTTAAAACTATATAAAACAGTAAAAGAAAATGAAAAGTTAAATAAGAATGAGAGGTTATTAGATACATTATGGAAATTAAATTCTTAAATACCTCCCATGATTATGAAGGACTAAATAAACATGATGTTGTGGCCGCAATAAAAGATATTAATTTATCAATTGAAGATAAAGATGAATTTATTTCTATTGTAGGACATACAGGAAGTGGAAAATCTACGCTAATTCAACATATAAATGGTTTACTATTACCAACTAGTGGAAGTGTAGATATTTTAGGAAATATCTTAACTTCAAAAAAGAAAAAAAATCCAAAACTTATGCCAATTAGAAACCGTGTTGGTTTTGTCTTCCAATTCCCTGAATATCAATTATTTGAAGAGACTGTTTTAAAAGATGTAATGTTTGCACCACTTAACTTTGGTTATAAACCAGCCGAAGCTAAAGCACGTGCTTTAGAGGCATTAAAAATTGTAGGACTTGATGAATCACTATATCAAAAATCACCTTTTAATTTATCAGGTGGACAAATGCGAAAAGTCGCAATTGCTGGTATTTTATCATATAACCCTGATATCTTAGTTTTAGATGAGCCAACAAGAGGATTAGATCCTGAAGGCGCTCATGAGGTTATGGATTTATTTGATAGAATAAATAAGAAGATGCATAAAACTATTATCTTAATTTCACACTCTATGGATGATGTATATAAGTATGCAAGTAGAGTCATTGTAATGGATAAAGGTAAAGTGGTATACGACGGCGATAAAGTAGAACTATTTGAAAATGGTATATACCAACATTACCACCTAGAAAAACCATCAGTACTTGAGGCTATTGATTATTTAAACAAGGAATTAGATTTAAATATAGATTACAATACTTATGATTTAGATTCTTTAGTTAAACGTCTAGAGGAGGTATATTGTGAGTAATATAACAATAGGACAATATGTTCCTGGTAATTCATTTATTTATAAAATAGATCCTAGATTAAAGATTATATTAACAATTGTATGGATAGTATTACTATTCATATTACCTTTAAACGTATATGCAATGTTAGGCTTTTTAGGGGTATTTCTATTTGTATTACTTATTTCTAGAATCCCTTTAATTAAAATGTTAAAAGGCTTAAAACCAATATTATTTGTAATGACTTTTACATTTATATTACAGTTAACAAGTGCAACTCCTAGCGAATCAAATCCTATGGAATTATTATATTCTTTTAAATTCTATTTTGGTTTATATCAATTATTAACTATTATTGTATTAGTTTCTATAGGCTTTTTATTATCAAAACATATAAGTTTTAAATTCTTATTTTGGTTAATAATATTTTTATTATGTTTCGTATGTCAGTATAGTCAATTTTTATATAAGATTAATTTATCAGAGTATTATTTAAATATTAATTTTACCCATTATGATTTTAATATTTATGATGCGTCACTATTAAAAGCTTTTGCAATAGTACTTAGAATAATATTAATGATATCAATTACAAGTTTATTAACATTTACAACACGTTATCAAGAAATCAATACAGGTTTCCAAGCACTTTTATCTCCTTTAAAAGTGTTCCATATCCCTGTAGGTACATTTTCTATGATGTTATCTTTGTCGCTTCGTTTTATTCCGACTCTTGTAGAAGAAACTAATAAAATAATGAAAGCTCAAGCTAGTAGAGGCGTTGATTTTAACGAGTCAAGTTTAAAACAAAAAGTTAAACAAATTGTATCCCTATTAGTAC
>CAVEPF010000099.1:39642-57955 GCA_963617645.1 Anaerotignum sp.
TTATTATATCTTTTAAGAAGGCTGATGATTTAGCTAATGCTATGGAAGCTAGAGGATATATTATGGAAGGCAAGAGAAGTAATGTTGATAAATTATATTTAAAACCAATAGATTTTATATCGACAATTTTCACTATTTTATTGTTAGTAGGTGTTATTATTGCAAAAATTAAGCTATAATATTAAATGTATAATCGAATATGATGGAACGAATTTTTATGGATTTCAAATTCAACCAGAATTAAGAACTGTTGAAGGTGAATTAAATAAAGTTTTAAGTAATATATATAATGAAGATATTAGAGTAATAGGTTCAGGCAGAACTGATAGAGCAGTTCATGCTAAAGGACAAGTTATTAATTTTTATTGTACAAAGAAAATACCTACAGAGCGCTTGCTTTATGCACTTAACAAACAATTAGTACCTGACATTAGAGTAATAAAGTTAAGATATGTTAATTTAGATTTTCATGCTAGATTCAGTGCTAAAAAGAAAGAATATAGATATTACATTAAAACAAATAACTTTCGTGCTTTTGATTTTAATTATTATGACTATCAAAAAGATTTAGATATAAATATAATGCAAGAAGCTATTAAATTATTTGTTGGTACTCATAGTTTTAAAGGTTTCTCGGCAATGGATTTAAATCCGTTAAAAGATTGTACAAAGACAATCTATGAAGCTAAAATAAATGTTAAAAGAAATTCACTTGAATTTGTTTTTATAGGTTCTGGATTTTTAAAATATCAAATTCGAAAAATGATGAGTTTATTAATTGAGATTGGTAAACACAAAGAAAAAATAGAAACAATTACGTATATTCTTGAAACAGAGGATAGATTAAAGTTTACAAAAGTAGCTAATCCTAATGGATTATACTTATATCATGTGTATTATTGAGGAGTTTAATTATGAAAAATAACTTGTTTATTACATTTGAAGGTGGCGAGGGCAGTGGTAAAACTACTATAATCGAAGCTTTAAAAGATAAATTATCTAAAGATTACAGCCTTGTTTTATCTCGTGAACCAGGTGGTGTAAAGATTGCTGAAGATATTAGAAAAATCATATTAGACCCGGAAAATACTAGTATGTGTTATGAAACTGAAGCTCTACTTTTTGCAGCTTGTCGTATGCAACACCTTAAAGAGAAAGTTATACCGGCACTAGAAAGTGGGAAAATGGTTTTATGTGATAGATACATTGACTCTTCACTTGTTTATCAAGGTATTTCAAGAGGACTTGGAATTGAAAAAGTTCTTGAGGTAAATGGATTTGCTGCAAAATATATGCCACTTGTAACTTTCTTCATTGATGTTACTCCTGAAGTCGGTCTTAACAGACTTAAAGGAAGAAATGGTAAAATTGATAGACTTGATAAAGAAAAAATTGATTTCCACAATAAGATATATGATGGATATTTAGCGTTATGTGATATGTACCCAAATCGTATTGTTAAAATTGATGGAAACAGAGAAGTTAGTTTTATTGTAGAAGATATCTACAATGAAATAATAAAAAGAATAGGATAAAGAAATGAATTTAGATCTACTTAAATATCAAACAAAACAAATTGAATATTTAAAAAATGCTAAAAAGAATAATAGACTTACTCATGCCTACATTTTTGAAGGCCCTAGAGGCGTAGGTAAAAATGAATTAGCCCATTATTTTGCATGTATGTTATATTCAAACTCTAATGTAGATCTAAATAGTAATGAAGCTCGTTTGATTTTAAATGATGAGTTTTTAAACGTATATACAATTTATCCTAAAAATAAATCAAATACTATTACAAAGGATCAAATATTATCCTTAAAAGAAGAATTTTCTTATACAAGTCAAATTAAAGGTCCTAGAATTTATATTATAAATGATGTAGATACAATGAATGTATCTAGTGCTAATAGTTTACTTAAGTTTATAGAAGAACCACAAGATGAACTATATGGAGTTTTACTTACTACTAATTCAAAAAAAATATTACCTACAATACTTTCTAGATGTCAACTTATTAGACTTAATGAATTAGATGCTAATTTTATTCGTAAAGAACTTATAAATAAAGGTCTTGATAATGAGACATCTTCTATTCTTTCACATATTACAAACGATGTATTTGAAGCTGAAAGATTATATCATGATAATAAAATACAAAATTTAATTGAGTTATTTAAAGACTTCTTTAAGCTTGATAACGAAGTAGATAAAGTTAAGTATTTTGAAACACTTAAGAAAACTATTGGATTTGATAAAGATTTAGCTAAATATTATATCAGTTTATTAATTCTTGTCTTTGAAGATTTGATTTATTTATACAATGATATAGATAAAATTAATTTTGAAATTTATATAGATAATCTAGAAAAATTAAAAAATACTTTTGATATTAATTTAGTTAGAGAAAAGATAATGTATCTATATAAATTAAATAATTTATTAAATAATACTAATGTGAGTGTATATTATATACTAACATCATTATCATTTAATTTAATATGAGGTGACTATGAAAGTTATAAGAGTACAATTTAAAAAAACAGGTAAAAGATATTATTTTTCCTACGGTCAAATCAAAGTCTCTTGTGATGATTATGTAGTAGTAAATACTATTAGAGGACTTGAAATTGGTGTAGTTTCTGGAGAAGAAATTGAAATTACTGATCCTAATACAATTAGTCAAATTAAAGAAATTACAAGAAAAGCTACAAAACATGATTTAGAAACTTTTGAGTCAAACGCAAAAGAAGCTTTAGATGTTGTTAAGAAAACAAAAGAGTTTGTTAGTGAACTAAATTTAGATATGAAAGTTTTAGAAGCTGAATATACTCTAGATAAAGCTAAACTTATAATTAGTTTTGAAAGTGAATTACGTATTGATTTTAGAGAACTTGTAAAAAAATTAGCTGATACATATCACACTAGAATTGAACTAAGACAAGTAGGTACACGTGATGGTGCTAAAGAAATTGGGGGAATTGGTCCGTGTGGTCTTGTTGTATGTTGTAAAACATTTTTAACGGAGTTTTCAAATGTCTCAATAAAAATGGCTAAAAACCAAGGCCTATCCTTAAATCCTAGTAAGATTAGTGGTATTTGCGGGAAACTTCTTTGTTGTATAAATTATGAAAATGATTTCTATACAGAACTTAGGAAGGATGCGCCCGACGTAAACGATATTGTAGAAACTTCTAAAGGAAGAGCTAAAGTATTATCTGTTGATGTATTAAATAAAGGTGCTAAGATTAAATATTTAGATGATGATTCATTTGATTATCCTAAATTCGAAGATATGAAAATTGTTCAAAGAAAGAAAAAGAATGTTGAACAAAACGTAAGTGAGAATAAGTAATGGAAGTTATACACGAACTTTTAGGTGTAGACAAAATTAAGATTTATCAAGATGATACACTTAACATGTTTTCACTTGATTCGAATCTACTTGCATATTTTGTAACTATCAAAAAAACAACACAAAAAATTCTTGATTTAGGTACAGGGAATGCACCTATACCGCTTTATTTAACACTTAGAACAGATGCAAATATATACGGAGTTGAATTACAAGACGTTTTATTTCAATTAGCACAAAAAAGTGTTAAAATTAATAATAAGGAAGAACAAATCAAATTGATTAAATCTAATATTAAAGATTTAACCAATATATTTGATTTACATTCTTTTGATACAGTAGTTTTTAATCCACCATTTTTTAAGTGTAATGAAACTTCTAATACTAATCCTAATTTAAGTTTAGCTATCTCTAGACACGAAATAGAAGCTACACTTGAAGATTTTATTCGTGTATCTTCATTAATGGTAAAGAATAAAGGAAATGTATGCTTAGTTCATAGAAGTGAGAGACTTACAGATATCTTAACTTTAATGAGAAAATATAAGATTGAGCCTAAACGTATACGTTTTGTATATTCTAATGAGTCTGTTTCTAGTAATCAGGTATTAGTAGAAGGTATTTATAATTCCAATCAAAATGGATTAAAAATCTTAAAACCCTTGTACACTCATGCGCTTTATGAGTATAATAGAGTTGAAATAAAAGACATTTATAATGGTAATGTAAAGGAGAAATAATATGTTTTTAAGTTTATTAAATAGAAAAGAAAAATTAAAATTTTTAGATTTAGCTATCTATATGATTGATATTGATGGTGATCCTACTGAAGCTGAAAAGATCTTACTTTCTAAGATTCAAGGTGAACTTGGTAGAGAAATTGTTGATGAATATACATTCTCTAAATCAAAGAGTGTTGAAGAAGTTATTGAATTCTTTAAAGATAAGACTGAAGTTGTTAAGAACGTTGTTTATTTAAATCTTGTAGATATTTCTATGTTAGATGATTTATATAATACAAGTGAACATTTATTCTTAGAAAAACTTGAAAAGGCTCTTGAAATCAGCACAACAAAGAGAAAAGAATTAATCGAAATAGTTTATGATTATCGTGATTTAAGAGAAAAATCACTTAGAAAGATTAAATATTAATTATGCAAAGAATATATTCTTATAATAAGGAAAAGGGTATATTATATTTAGTTGCTACTCCGATAGGAAATCTTTCTGATATGACTTTTAGAGCAGTTGATACATTAAAAATGGTCGATGTAATATATGCAGAGGATACTCGTAATTCTATTACGCTATTAAAACATTTTAATATTGAAACTAAGCTTTTAAGTTATCATGAGTTTAATAAAGAACTTAAAGAGGATGAAATTATAGAGCGTTTAAAAAACGGAGAAAACGTTGCAATTATATCAGATGCTGGTTTACCTGTTATTTCTGACCCTGGATTTGATATTAGTCGTCGCGCTATAAAAGAAAACATACCTGTTACTCCTATTCCTGGCGCAAGTGCAGGTATTAGTGCTCTAATTGCATCAGGACTTAATCCTGAACCTTTTACCTTTATTGGTTTTTTAGATAGTAAAACTACTAAAAGAAAAAAAGAACTTGAAGAGTTTAAGTATTATAAAAATACTTTAATTTTTCATGAGGCTCCTCATAGAATTAAAGAAACACTATTAGATATGCATTCTGTTTTAGGAAATAGAAATGTTGTAATAGGAAGAGAATTAACAAAAAAATTTGAGGAGTTTATCAGAGGTACTATTTTAGAAGTTATTGAAGTTGCTGACTCTTTAAAAGGTGAGATGATTGTTCTTGTTGATGGTTTTAAAGAAGAAACTAGTAAAGAAAACAATCCTATCGAAGAGATTGAAAAACTAATTGGATTAAACTATAAACCAAAAGAAGCTATTAAAGAAGTAGCTAGTATGTTTAATCTAAATAAACAAGATTTATATAAAGATTACATAAGCTTTAAAGAGTCAAAAAAGTCGAATTTATGAAAACTCTTTCAAAAATATGAAAACTCTTTCAAAAACTTGTTTTTAAGGTTTGACAAATAAAATATATTTCACTATAATTGTATTATATGGAAGGTGTAAATTATGAAACACACAAAGAAAATTATATTAGGCTGTACACTTGCTCTTGCGACAATTTCACTTGCATCTTGTAATGACGAAATTAAGGGCTATGTTAGAAATAATACATTAACTTATGTAAAAGGAGACCATTTAGTATCATTTGGTAAAATGGCTCAAACTAAAGTTAGTGAAGATGAAGTTAAGTCACTAGGTTTAACATCAAGTGAAAATAAAGAAAAGAATAATGAAATTCTAGAAGTCGAAGGAAATGCTTATTACAAAGTAGCTGAGGCTAGTGTAAATGCTACTGGTTTAACTAAAGCTTCAACTGGTGAAACTCTTGAAACAGGTAATACTTATTGGTTTAAGATGGAAGATATCACTTGGCGTGTTCTTGCAGAAGATGGTTCTGACTATATCTTATTAAGTGAAAATGTTATTGCAAGTTCTGCTGTTTATAATGCATCACGTATGACATTTGATGATAATAAAACAGGATATGCTGTTGATGATAGCGCACGTTTAAATAGATATTTAGCAGGTTCTAACTCAAAAAGAGCTTGGACTACTCAAGTTGGTCTTGATACAGAAAATAAGTATATTGATTCAACTAAGTTAATCTCACAAACTTTCACTCAAACTGTTATTGACGGAGATTCAGAAAGTGTTACTGCTCTTGCAAAAACATTAAGTGAAGAAGAATTAAATAGCTACGAAGCTACAAATTCACAAGTTAAGAGAATTGCTCTAACTACAGACTATGCACGTGCTACTGGTACTTGGACTTCTCTTGATGAAAAGACTTATGGATACGGTACTTATTGGTTACGTGATACAACAACTTATCATGATGCTAATCTTGATGAAGATAGATATAGCGGTATGTTTAAGATTGTTGATGAACAAGGTAATATTAAAGAAGATTATGGTTTCAACACTTTTGGTGGTGTAAGACCAGTAATCAGAGTTGCTAAAAGTTCAGTTACAGAATTATAATATTTAAGATTGTGGAAACACAATCTTTTTTTATATGCTACTTAAAGTTAAAACATTAACAAAAAATATTTTTTGAAAGCGTTTTTATTTTTCGACAAACTATGTTATAATCACTTATAAGGAAGTTTTATTATGAAAAATAAATTTGAATCGTTACTATCAATGCTGTATGGTTATTATGCAATTATTGATAAAGAAACAAGAATAATTAAAGAATGTTATAAAGAAAATTTGGTGTTTGCTAAAGATGTTGATGTTGATACTTTTTTAGATTTATTTGTTAATAGAGAACATTTAGATGAAACATCTTATGACAGAAAAATGTTAGTACCATGGATTATTAATAACACAAAAGAAAAAGAAGTTGCAGTTTCTGTGGCTACTATTGATTCTAAAGAAAAAACATATAAAGTACGTATGTACGATGATTTAAGTGGAGAAGTTTATCTATACATTCAAAAACCTACAGGAACTAATGAAACATTCAATTTATTTGATAAATTAACTCGTATCTATTTAAGAGAAGGTATAGAAACTCTTATTAGAAATGAAATATCAGCTAAAAATCCACGTCCTTTTTCAATTATTATTATTGATGTGGATAACTTTAAAACAATAAATGATATTCATGGTCATTTATTTGGTGATCATATATTAAAGATGATTGCAAATATTTTAAAAGATTATTCAAGCGATTGTAATGTAGGTAGAATTGGGGGAGACGAATTTTTAATTCAAGATTTTACTGAACAATCATATGAAGCTATATGGACTAAAATGCATAATCTACTTGAACGTATTAGAACATTTGATTATGTAGGTACATATACAAATGATGAACTTGAAAAGCTTAAACTAGTTGATTTTAAATGCACTGTCACCGCTGGTGTTGTTTCTTTCCCTAAAGACGGAGAAACTTATGACTCTCTATTCCTAAAAGCTGATAAAGCTTTATATAGAGGCAAAAGAAAAGGAAGAAATTGCTATATAATTTATGTTGAAGAAAAACATAAAAATATAGCAATTGATAAAGCAATTGAATTTGATTCACCTGTTAGTAGAGAAACACTTATATATGAAAAATTAATATATAACGGAATGAATATATTAGAAAGCACTGATAATTTTACTGAGGCTTTAACTAAATACTTAGAACTATTTGGTAAATATATAATAGCTGATAGAATATTACTATACGAACATAACGGCCCATTTACGGATAATTTAATCGCATTGTATACTAATTTAAACATTGAACGTGCTAGTGAAAAATATGTTATTAAAAATGTTATAGAATCTGAAGAAAGTAAGATAATGGATTTAAATCATATATATAAAAGATCTAAAGTAGAAACTTTAAAAGATGAAAGACCAAATATATATGAATTCCTAACTAAACAAAATGTTAAATCATTTTATCAACTACCTATAGTTATTTCTAATAACGTATATGGTTTTATACGCTTTGATTCAGTTCTTGAAGAACATAAATGGAAAGAGGAAGAAACTACTCTTTACCAAATAATGGTTAAAACTATTGAAAATTTCATTAATGTTAAGCAATTAAATAAAAATGATACATCATTACTTGATAAAGACCCACTAACAGGTTTAATGTCTTACAATAACTCTATACAAAAAATAGATCAATTGTTAAAACAAACAAATAAAAAATATGCGATAGCTATTACTAATTTAAATAAGTTTGTATTATTTAATGATTCATTTGGTTATTTAAGTGGTGATAATGTCTTACGTACATTAGCACATACAATAAGTTCTCTTGACTTTTTATATTGTGCTAGACTTAACGGAGATCACTTCTTATTTATATTTAAAGATACAGATGTTGAATACATTCAAAACAAACTAAATGATTTATTTAATGAATTTGAAAAAAATGTCTCTATAATTCAAGGTAGTGATCTACTTAAACTTCATGTTGGTGTATATATTACAAATGGTAATGAGTTTGATAGTAGAGAAGTAATGGATAAAGCACGTACAGCATTACTAAAGACTAAAGATAGTAAGAATAGTCATTATGTCATATATGATGAGAAAATAAATTATGAATTTATTAATCGAAGAACTATATTAAATGAATTTAAACAAGATATTAAAAATAATAAACTTGAAATATTCTTACAACCAAAGGTCGATGCAAGAAATGGTGCTTTAGTAGGTGCAGAGGCTTTATCACGTTGGAGAAGAGAAGACAATTCATATTGGACACCAGCTAAATATATATCAATTCTTGAACAAGAAAATGAACTACAAACTTTAGATATTTATAATATTGAAGAAGTATTAAAGTATTTATCATCTTTAAAGAGACAAAATATAGAGTTATTCCCTATATCTGTTAATTTATCTAAACATCAAACAAATATTTTAAATTTTGTTAAAAAGATAGAAGTTTTAAGAAATAAATATGATATAGATCCTAAGTATTTACAAATTGAAATAACAGAAACTTCTTTTGAAGATAACTATGACGATACAATTAGTGCAATTAAGTATCTTAAAGATTTAAATTATACGATTTGTATGGATGATTTTGGTGTTGGATACTCAAACCTTAATTTACTTGCGAGTGGATTATTTGATATTATTAAGTTTGATAAAACAATTGTAAATAAAAAAGATAATGGCGGAAAATTAGTGTTTGAGCACTCATTTCATCTTATGCGTAGTCTTGAACTTACTATGATTTTTGAAGGTGTAGAAAGAGAAGAAGATGTAAATTACATTTTATCTCTTGGCGGCAAAATAATTCAAGGATATTATTATTCTTGTCCTATACCTATTAGCGAATTTAATAAAAAATATTTAAAATAGGATAAAAAGAGCGGTTTTTAATAAACCGGTCTTTTTAATCTATTAAATAAGTTGTATAATTTAATAAGTTATGTGAGGTTTTATTTATGGATAAAAAGAAATTTTATTTATCAACTGCAATAGCTTATACATCATCAACACCACACATTGGTAATGTATATGAAGCAATTTTAGCTGATTCTATTTGCAGAATGAAACGTATAGAAGGATATGACGTGTATTTTCAAACAGGTACAGATGAACACGGTCAAAAAATAGAAAGAAAAGCCCTAAGTCAAGGTGTAAGTCCTAAAGAACATGTTGATAAAGTGGCAGGAGAACTTAGAAACATTTATGATTTAATGAATATTTCATATGATAGATTTATTCGTACTACTGATAGTGATCATGTTAAAACAGTTCAAGATGTTTTCAAACGTCTTTATGATCAAGGGGATATTTATAAAGGATATTATGAAGGATTCTACTGCGTAGCTGATGAATCTTATTATCTAGAGCGTGATTTAGTAGATGGTAAGTGTCCTGATTGTGGTAGAAAAGTTGAACTAGCTAAAGAAGAATGTTATTTCTTAAAATTAAAGAAATATCAAGGAAGACTAGTTGAACACATTAAGTCTCATCCTGAATTTATTCAACCAGAATCAAGAAAGAATGAAATGTTAAATAACTTCTTAAAAGAAGATTTACCTGATTTATGTGTATCACGTACAAGTTATAAATGGGGAATTCCTGTATCATTCGATCCTAAACATGTTACATATGTTTGGATTGATGCATTATGTAACTATATTACAGGTATTGGATATGATGCTAATAAGAGCTTTGAAGAACAAAATGAAAAGTTTAAGAAGTATTGGCCAGCTGATGTACATTTAATTGGTAAAGATATTTTAAGATTCCATACTATTTACTGGCCTATTATGTTAATGGCACTAGATTTACCATTACCACGTCAAGTTTTTGGTCATCCTTGGGTATTATTTGGTAATGACAAAATGTCTAAATCAAAAGGTAATATTATATATGCACAAGATTTAGTAGAACGTTTTGGCGTTGATGCGGTAAGATATTATGTTTTACATGAAATTCCATTTGCTCAAGATGGTTCTATTACTTATGAACTACTTTGTGAAAGATACAATTCAGATTTAGCTAATACGCTAGGTAATTTAGTTTCAAGAACGCTAGCAATGACTAAGAAATACTTTAACGGATGTGTTAGTTATAAAGGCGCATTAACTGATGTTGATAAAGATTTAGAAGAAGCTACAAAGCTTACGCGAAGTGACGTAGTACGTCACATGTATGAATTTAAGACAGGTGACGCTCTAGAGGACATCATGAAGTTCTTACGTAAAGCTAATAAGTATGTAGATTTAACTGAACCTTGGGTACTTGCTAAAGATGAAACTAAGAGTGAAATTCTAGAAAATGTATTATATCACTTACTAGAGGCTGTAAAAGAAGCCGCATTAATGCTAGAACCATTTATGCCTTCAACAAGTGAAAAGATTTATAAATTCTTAAATCTTAAAGAACATAAATTCTCTGATATTGGTGATTTTGCTAAAGAAGGAAAATACACTATTTCAGAATATGAAAATTTATTCCAAAGAATTGACACTAAACAAGTATTAGAAGAAATTGAGAAAAAACAAAAAGAAGCTCAAAAAGAAGCTAAAGAACTTAATAAGAAATCTGATTTGTTAGCAGATAATCAAAAAGAAGAAATTACTATCGATGATTTTAATAAGATTGAACTAGTAGTAGGACAAATAGTTGAGGCTAGAGTACACGAAAAAGCTAATAAATTATTAGTATTTAAAGTAAATATCGGAACAGAAGTACGTCAAATTGTTTCAGGTATTGCAAAATTCTATAAACCAGAAGATTTAATTGGTAAGAAGGTTGTTGTAGTTAAAAACTTAAAACCTATTACACTCCGTGGAGAAGAGTCTTGTGGTATGTTACTTTGTGGTGCTACAAAAGATGATTCAAGTCTTGAATTGATTAATCTTACAAATATGAATCCAGGAGATATTGTAAGATAATGAAGGATTTTATCCGTTCGCCAAAAGGTGATATGATACTACGTACACTTGTTGTAATTTTTGCAAATATTATTTTGCAGCTAGCAACAATGTGGTTTCTAGAACCTGCTCACTTATATTCAGGAGGAGCTACAGGATTAGCCCAATTAATACTTAGAACTATTTATGCAATTAATAATATTAGTTTAGATAGTGCTAATTATAACTATTTCTTAGCTTTAACTGTATTTTTAGTAAATATACCATTTCTTGTTATAGGATATAAAGAAGTTTCTTTTAAATTTGCGTTCTATAGTTTCTTAGCTGTAGTAATACAAGTTATTGTATCTGTTCTAGCTCCTGCAAGCTCATCTCCTTTTGCTGAGTACAATGTAGACGGTAAAGTAACTAACGTTTTAGCTCTTGCGCTAATGGGAGGACTTTTATCAGGACTAGCAGCTGGATTTGCACTAAAGTTTGGTACAAGTACTGGTGGTATTGATATAATAGCTCAAGCAGTTGCCTTACATAAAGGATTATCTATTGGTACATTTACTCTTATTGCGAACGTATTAATTGCTATTATCGGTGGTGGAATTGTTCAAGGAAGTTGGACAATTACTATGTATACATGTTTACGTATGATTATTAACAGTTTAGTAACTGATAAAATTCATACAGCCTATACATATAGTGCTATTAATATATTCACTGAACATGATGAAGAGATATCTAAAGAAATCATGAGTAAACTAAATAGAGGTTGTACTATGATGAATGTCGTAGGAGAATATACACACAAGAGTCACAAAGAATTATATTGTGTTGTGTCAACTTATGAAAACGAAAAAGTTATTGAGATTGTAAGAAAATATGATCCTAACGCATTCATTACTATTTCTCCTGTAAAGAGAATAGTAGGAAACTTTATTAAAAAGACAATTGTTTAATATGGTAGCTTAGGCTACCTTTTTTTAGAGGAATTTATGAGAGAAATTGAAAAGGCTAGACTTGGTTATTTGTATGATGCAAATAACGACCTAGAATTAATAAAAAATAGAATAAAATGTAGTGATTTATGTTTTAAATTTAATAATACATTACCAAGTGATGTAGGTACACTTAATAACTTAACAGATCAAATATTTAATAAACATGGAGTAAACAGTGTAATTACACCTCCAATTCATATTGATTATGGATATAATACAACTATAGGAGATAACTTTTATTCTAATTATAATTTAACTATCTTAGATACAGCTAGTGTAACTATAGGAAATAATGTATTTATAGCCCCTAATTGTGTTTTATCTTGTGCAGGACATGCACTAGATAGTGAAAAGAGAAATAAGGGGCTTGAGATAGCTAGGCCTATTAAAATAGAGGATAATGTATGGCTTGGAGCTAATGTTACAGTACTTCCGGGAATTACAATCGGACATGATTCAATAATTGGTGCAGGAAGTGTAGTTACTAAGGATATTCCCCCTTTTGTTATTGCGGTAGGGAACCCTTGTAAGGTGCTTAGAAAAATAAGCGATAAAGACAAAGATAAATATAAAGTATATACTGAATAATTTGGATTGAATAGATACTTCTAAATTGATAAATATAAATTAATAGTATATAATAAAACAAAGGAAAAGAATATTTTATACTACAAATTTTTAAAAATATTGACAGTTTTATTTATCATTGGTAAAATAATTTCAGCAAAACTAGAGTAATCTAGTGACGCAAAGCTATAGGGTCCGAATGGATAGCCAGTTGCAAATAAAGCAATTGGCATTTTTTTGTTTTGGAGGAACATATGAGAGTTAGAATAAAAGAGTTTATATGGCATATTGTTATTATGTTTATTGTATTCTTATATATGTTAACAATAAATCTAATTTATACTAATTATGTTAATGATACATTAAATGATTCCTCAAGACTTGATGCTAAAAGTTTAGCTACTAGCGAAGTTGCTAATTTAAATAATGCTATAACTAATGTATTAAGTAATTATAATAATAAGACTAAAGATTATCAAACAGTTACAAGAAGCGATAAAGAAACTAACGAATCTGGTTATTTTTTAGAAGTCAATTCAGGTTCTTTATATTGTTATATTAAAGTAAAAGATAATACATTTATAAAAACATCAATGTCTGAGACTTTCTATAATTATAAACATAATGATTTAGGAAGTATATATAACGAAGGCTTAAACTATGGCTTACTTGATGTAGATGGTACAGTATACTGGTCATTTAAAGATGGTCTATCTTCATCTACTTCACTTATTAGTCTTGTAGGAGATAGTGAAACCTCAACTTCTGTACTTAATGAGGCTAAGACTAATAAAGGATCATTTGCGTTTAATGCTAACTATAATTCTAAGGATTGTTATATAGCACTTTCTTATTTAAGTGATGATATATATTTCTATGAGTTTTATGATGTAGCACTATTTGAAGAAAGATTATCAACAAGTTCTACTATATCTGCTGTATATAGAGTTGGTTTGTTAATTGGTTTTAGTGTACTTTTAGCTGACTTAATTTCAATTATATTAAGATCTAATAGAGTATTAAAAATAAGACGTAATACAGCTGCTAAACAAGGAACTGCAATTATTAAAATTAATAAACGTGGTAAAGTTAAATTTTATGCACGGGGAAGAGATACTTATGGTAGAGAAGTATATAATTTAGCTAAAGTATTTAGACCTGTTAGTGGTAACTCGTTTGAAGATGAATTAAAATATAAAACAAGATTTGTTTGTGAATACACAAATGATGATACTATTGAATATGCTGAGTTTATTTCAATAAATCAACGTGGTGGATATACAATTGTATCTAATGTAATAACTGATGAATACAAAAAAGAAACAGAATTAAAGAAGATAACTGAACAAAACCCTATTACAGGATTACCTAATAGAGGTTCTCTTGTTAAAGATTTTGATGAATTGAAGAAGAATTTCTTAAACAAAGATGTATGTATTGCACGTATTAAATTAATTGAGTTTGACTTTATTTCAAAAACATTAGGTTTTAAAGCTGGTGATTTACTTGTTAATTCTTCAGTTGATATAATTAAGAATAATGTTGGAGAAAATTATTTCTTGTATCAAATGGAAAATGATACATTGTTATTAATTTTATATGGTAATCGTGCTAATAATGATAAAATTATTTATTCATTATTTGAAAGCTTTAATCATCCTATAAGTATTGGTAAGACAAGAACATTTGTACATTTAAAGATTGGTGTTGTTGAAATTGATAATGCGATAAATAAAGATTTCAAAATTCAAGAGGCTCTAGAAAAGTCTATACTAGCTTTAACACATGCAATTAAACAAGTAAGTGTTGATGTTGTAAAATATGATAAGAACCTTGAAAACTATTTGTTATATAGAAAACAAATGGAAGAAGATATGCATAATGCGATAGTCAATGGTGAATTTGTGATGTTCTATCAACCACAATATAACATTAGAGAAAAACGTATTACAGGTTTTGAGTCACTTCTTAGATGGAATAGTGATAAATATAGAACAGTATCACCTCAAGAATATATTGAATTAGCTGAACAAAACGGTGATATTGTAGAAATTGGTAAGTTTATCAATTCTAGTGTATTTAAAGCTGCTAAAGAATTCCAAAACTATAATGTTCATTTATCTATAAATGTATCACCAGCACAATTAGTTCAATCTGGTTTCGTTGATGAATTACTTGAAGAATTCAAGAAAAATGATCTTAAACGTGGTAGTATTTGTATTGAAATTACAGAAACATTTGTTATGCAAAATATGAATACAATGGTACAAAAATTAAATATCTTACGTGATAATGGTTTCAAAATTCATCTTGATGATTTTGGTAGTGGATATTCAAGCATGATGTATTTAAAAGAAATACCTGTTGATACAATCAAAACAGATATGTCATTTATTAGAAACCTTGAAACAGATAAAACAAGTCAAGCTATTGAATCAACAATTATAGATTTAGTTAAGAAACTTAACTTACATATTATTTGTGAAGGTGTTGAAAGAAAAACACAAGCTAAGATGCTAGATGAATACGGAGCTGATACTTTCCAAGGTTATCTAATAAGTAAACCAATCAATTATGATGATGCATTAGATCTTGTGAAAAATGGAATTACTCTAGATTATGAGGGAGGTAAATAATGATTAATTTTATATTAACTGAAGAAACAAGTACATATGAATCACTTGGAAAGGGATTATCTATATTTTTAATTATCCTTGCATTAATATTTGCGATAGGATTAATTATATTCTTTATAATTAGTGTAAGAAATCAAGAAAGAAAACTTCGTGAAAAAGATAATGTATTAGTTGATACAATGATTACTAAACAAGAAATGCGTACAAGTGTAAATACTTATGCATCTAAAATTGGAGCTTATGGTCAATTTTCACTATTCTATATTAAAATAGATGATTTTGATACACAAAAGGAAATTCTTGGTGAAGATTTACTTAAAGAAAATGTTAAGAACTTTGCGGAACGTTTAGTACATGAATTTAAAGGTGAAGCTAATATTTGTCAATATGATGAAAATTCATTCATTATTTTTGATAAGAAGGAATATGATTTAGAAGCACTAGAAGATATTGCGACTAAAATATTAGATATAGTAGGAGATTCTTATATAGCTAAGAATAAAAATATTAATCTTACAGCATCTATAGGTGTTGCTATATATCCTACTTGTGGTACAGGATTTAAAGAATTATTTGAAAACCTTGAACTTGCAACATATATAGCAGAGCGTGATGGTGGTAATAAATATATTATTTATTATAACGAATTACGTGAAAAAGAAAGTAATAACCTTGAATACTTTAATGAAGTTCGTGGTGCAATGGAAAGAGGAGAATTAACTCTTTACTATCAACCTGTTGTAAATATTAAAACAAAAGCTTTATATGGCTTTGAAGCTCTTCTTCGTTGGGAACACCCAATACATGGTATTATATCTCCTGCTAACTTTATATCAATTCTTGAGCAATCAGGAGACATAGCTTACTTATCACGTTGGTGTTTAACTCAAGTAATAGCTAAACTTGAAGAAATTCAAGCAATTTATCCTAATCGTGATATTAAAATTGGTATCAACTTATCTGTTAAACAAATGGTTGATGAGAATATGTCTTTAGAGTTCCAAAAGATTATTAAGAAACATAATATTGATACTAAGAAGATTATTCTTGAAGTAGCTCAATATGCTATGTTTGAAAAAATGAACCAAGTTCGTGTTAATTTATTGAGATTAAGAGACATGGGATTCTTAATTGCAACAGATGGTTTAGGTCTTGATTTTAAGTCTATTGCTCAAATTGAAACTAAGCCTATTGATATATTAAAACTTGATAAATCTTTCTTATCTGATATTTTAGATAATCAAATTCAAGAAAAATATGTAGCTATGTTACTTGAAAATGCTAATAAGACTAATAGAGTTGTTATTAGTGAAGGTGTAGAAGATTTTGAACATCTTGAATATGTTAAAAAACAAAATATTGAATATGCTCAAGGTTACTACATTAAGAGCCCATTTGATGGTAAGGATGTTTTAGATTATATTCATTCTGAAGAATGGCGCGATAAGATTGAACATAATGTAGAAGAGACAAAAGAAGAAATAAAAGAAGAAATAAATGCATAGACTAAACTGTGAAATACTTAACTTTTAGTAGTTAGGATATTTCACAGTTTTTTATATTAAATCTTTATAATTGAATATGAGAAATGAGCATTTTTATGTGTCTAAATCGTGATATATATGTTGATAAATCTTGTTTAATTGTATATTGTAATTCTATACTTCTTACAAGTAATATTAAATAAATATAATGATATTTTCCTTGATAGTTTTGACTCTATACAGGATTAAATGATAAAGACATATTCTCACAAACTAAAGGATTATTTATATCTAAATTTGAAAAATGAATATGGTGATGCGAATTTGGACTTTAATTTAGGAGATGAAACTTTTTTAGAAAATGCAATTAAAGAAATTCTAGAACTTGCAGGGTATTCAATAAGAATAAAGAAGATATATTGAAAGTTATTACAATAATTTCTTATTATAGTGTAAAACAATTCTATGATATACATAAAGAAGTTAATACTGCTTTAGTCAAAGCTGATATTGTATTTATTTCTAAAGATAATAATCATATCCCGGGGATTTTAGAACTTAAATTTGATTCAACTGCAGGTGAGGCTATTAAACAAATAAAAGATAAAGAATATGTTAATACTTTAGGATCATACAAAGGTGATGTATTACTACTTGGCATATCATATGATTTAAATACACTAAAACATAATTCTAAATTGAATATATTAAACATAATTGTTAGAGGATTCCTCTAGCTTTTTATAATGATTTATATATTGTTTAAAAAGTAGAAATAACTTTTAAACTATGCTAAAATAAGTATAGATATTAAAAACAAGTGGGTGATATTGTGTCTTTATATTTAAATCAAGATAATTCGGGTTTCTTCGATTCTTTAAATTCAAAAATTTTTATTGATAAATCTAATTTATTAGCTATAACTAATTCAAATATTAGAACCGATAACAAATTTATGTGTGTTACACGTCCTAGACGTTTTGGTAAAACCATGGCTCTATCTATGCTTAATGCCTACTATTCTAAGGGTTGTAACTCGAAAGAACTTTTCAAAGGTCTTAAGATAGAGAATGATGAATCATATTTACAACATTTAAATAAGCATAATGTCATTTGGATAGATATGGCAAGTATTTATACTGATATAGAAGATAAATCATTATTTGTACAAAAACTTAAAAAAAGTATTTTAAATGATTTTAGACGTACATATAAATCAATTTCTATTGAAGGTATGACTTTAAGAGAAGCTATCAAAGAATTAAATTCTGAGTTGGGAGAACGTTTTATTTTCTTAATAGATGAATGGGATG
>CAVEPF010000100.1:0-2290 GCA_963617645.1 Anaerotignum sp.
AGTAAACGTATTATTATTTGGTAAATTAAATAAAATTATAATGGCCTAGGATGTTTCTCCTAGGCTTTTTGTATAAAAAAAAGTTGTAATCCTAAATAAGAATTACAACAAGTTAAGTTATTTCCAAAGACCTTTTTTATAGAAACCTTTGTCAACTAATTGTTTTAAAGAAGAAACAACGAATGGTTTATCTTCCTTATAAGTAACACCATACCATACAGCATCACATCTAACAACGCTAACACTTACTAAATTTTGTGCAATAAGTTCAGAAACAACTGTAGGAATTAAATATTCACACTTTTCAAGGTTATCTTTATTATCATCTAAGAATTTAGGGAAACGAGTCTCTAAATAAGTCATGATTGATTTATCAAAGCAGAACATATTCATTGAAACAGGTGTATTGCTTTCAATTTCAAAAGGTTTAACAGAAGAATCAAGAGGAGTAGCTTTAATAGTATTACCTACATGTTCAACTGAAGATTCTTCAATATGAGTTAAATGATTATTTACGTCTGTAGATAAAATGCCTCTTTTTACAGAACCATTTTCAGTCATTGTGTTGCTAACGTTGTATGCAACATTTCCGTAAACTGTGCTTGTACAAGAAGACTTTAAGAAATTTGCGGCCGCAACAAATGATTCTTTTCCGTAGAAATCATCCGCATTAATAATTGCAAATTTATCACTAACAACATTTTTAGCAGCTAAAATAGCTTGAGCTGTACCTAAAGGTTTTACACGATCTTTAGGTAAAGAGTATCCATTTGGTAATAAAGATAATTTTTGGAATACATATTCAACTTTAATTTTATTTTCAATACGATTACCTATAGTCTCTTTAAAAATATCATAATTTTCTTCTTTTATAATAAAGATAACTTTATCAAATCCGGCTTCGATTGCATCATAAATAGAATAATCAATGATGAAATTACCATATTCATCCATTGGTTCGATTTGTTTAAGACCACCAAAACGAGAACCCATTCCGGCAGCTAAAATAACTAAATCCATAACATACCTCACTTTTAGCATAGATATTTTATAATCATTTAGTACATTTGTCAAAAAAATAATTTTTCTTTTCGACAAAATTGTATGAAAAACAAAATAAATATAAAAAAAATTTTTATTTATAGTATAATTTATATATAAAGCTATAAAGGGTTTTACTATGATAAAATATGTCTTATTTGATTTAGATGATACACTTCTTGATTTTCGTGCGTCTGAACGCGAAGCTCTTAAAGAAACATTTGAAATAATCAATGAACCAATTGATGAAGATACATATCTTAAATTTAGTTCTATTAACGAAGAATATTTTAATAAATTTGCTCAAAAATTAATGACTAGAGAGATGTTTCATAAAGAGCGTTTTAGAGTGTTACTTGACTCTATAAATTCTAAATTAGATCCAGTCTATGTGAATAATCTATATGTAAAGAGTTTATCAGAAAGTGCGATTTTATTTCCTGATACATTAGAAATTTTAGATTACTTGAAACAAAAAAATTATAAATTATATGTAGTATCAAACGGACAAAAAGAAGTTCAGTTAAGAAGAATTCAAAAATGTAACATTAGTTCATATTTTGATTATGTGTTTATATCTAGTGAAATAGGTTACAATAAACCAAACATTAGATTTTTAGAATTTGTAACAAATCAAATTTACAAAGATGAATCTAAAGAGAATATAGATGTAGATAAGAGCGAGTTTATAATGATTGGCGATAGAGAGAATGCTGATATAAAATGTGCAAATGATTTTAATATAAAATCCGTTTTAATTGGTACATCAAAGACTAATGCTACTTACAAAGTAAAACAATTAAGTGAGATTAAAAATATATTATAGGTGAATTATGATTGAGGATATATTAATTGATGAAATATACAAAGTTAATTTTTCTTTACCAAGAAAAGATTCTAAATATATTAAAGGTAAAGGAAAGAGAATTAAAATAAAAGATAGTGAAGTCATTCAGTTTGAATTTTACACAGAGAAACAAGCATTTCATTATAATGTAGAATTTAATTCACTTAAAAACTTTATTGAAGAGTATTTTAGTTTGTATTTTATGCAAGTAGAAGTTGTAACTAGTAAAACCATTTATTCTTTTAAGGAAACAAAAAAAGGCAAAATTTTAACAAATAAAAGACAAAACGATATGAATTTTGTTGTTCTTGAAAATAACAAGAAAAAAGAATACTTGATTGAAGAAGGCAGTATTGTTCCTCCACTTATTGATTTAGGAGTAATGACTAGCGAGGGTAAAGT
>CAVEPF010000101.1:0-6080 GCA_963617645.1 Anaerotignum sp.
CTCCTCAGGTATACTAGTTGAGGGACATATCCAAAATAATTGTTTTATGTTATAACCCGAGTTTTGCAGTTGTTGTGCTAAGAAAACATTCCATAGTATTGGAATGATATATTTTATTTGAATTTTATATTTTTAAAGTATTTATCAAAATTAGCTTTATTCATAATTGATGTAAATTCAAAAGTATTAAAATACTTAATAATTGTTTTATAATCTTCTATAGTTTCATTTTCTATCTCAGATAAATTTAAAGTATAATATTTATTTCCATTTTTATCAGTTTTTTCTTTATATTTTTCAAAAGTTTCTTTTTTTATAACATGAATTATTCCTTTAGATATTTCAGAACAAGAACACATATCTAAAGCTCTAACTATTCGTTCTACGCTTAAAGAATAATTCATTTTATGTTGTAGTATTCTTAATAATACTAAAGCTACAAAGCAAATTAAAATATGACCTTTAATATGGTCTTTAGTCCTAACATATATTGGTCTAGCTATTAAATCACTTTTAGTAACTCTAAATGAATCTTCTATTCTCCATAATCCGTGATAAATTTCACGGATTTTCTTTTCATCATAATGTAATTCAGAAGTTACAATAGCAAAATATCCGTCATATTTTTCTTCTGATTTGGCACGTTCATAATCAACTGAAGAAACTACTTCATCAGCACATTCTCCCGTAGATGACAATATCGAATTATTTTTAATATATTTATCAAAGCCATGTTTATATGTGTAAGCATTATTGGTTAAAGCCATTTCAGCTTTCTTTAACTTTTCTTCTCTTTTTCTTTTTTCCCTTCTAGCAGCAGCTCCATTCCAATATATAAGAACTTTTCTCTTTCTTTTAATTTTATTTTTGTCTTTATCAAAGCCATCATATTCTTCTTCAAATATTTGATATTTATAATCGTCATTAACAATTGTATATAAAGATTCATTAAATAATCTTTCTTCATATCTTTTTCCTTTTTTCCCCTTTAATATTTGGGAAAACATATAACCATCTTCATTATTACATATTTCATCAATATTATCATTACAATTCATTCCCTTATCAGCTACAATTACAGTTCTTGATAAACCATAATTGCGCTTCACTTTATTCAATACTGGAATTAAAGTTGTAGAATCAGCATCATTACCAGGGAAAACCTGAGCACTTATTGGAATGCCATTAGCATCCATCATTAATCCAAATTGAACAATAGGATCAACAACATGTTCTTTACTAACTCCACGCTTTAATAATCCTGATATTTTTTTAAATTGATGTTTTACATTATTTTCATCAATTACTTCTATTATTTTTAATTTTTTAATTTCTTTTTTATTTGTAATCATCGGAATAACTTCTTCATATTCATCATCATCTTCATAATCTTTTTGAAAGTAAAAATTAGTTGAATCATAAAAACATTCAGTAGTATTTCTTCCTATTTTTTTCTTTATAATATCATTTAAATAAATTTGAATTTTATCTTCATTTTTAGCGAAGTGGTCTAATGAACGATATAATTCGTATAATGAAAATTTATAATTTTTCATATAAAAATCATTAATCATTTGATATGAGGCTCTTTTTGAATCAGGATTCATTATTCTTTGAATAACTAAAAATTTAAACATTTCATTTAATGAACTGTTACCTTTATAATCAATTTCATTAAATAATTTATCCAATTCTAAATAATCATAAATTGATTCAATGTATCTATAACCAAAATTAAAATTAGTAGAAGCACTATCATCATAAAAAGGTTTAGTTTTAACTTCGTTAAGAACAATTTTTTTATCCTTTTTATATTCCTGATCAAACTTAATAACTTCATTCATAAAACCAATTTGATCAGCTTGATCTTCTAAATATCCAAAGCTTTTAATTGTTTTTTGTTTAGCTTTTCCAGTTTTAGAATCTCTATAACCTTCAGTAACTCTAATTTGAGTTTTATAAGTACCATTAGCAAATTTATGTTTATCTTTTCTAATCATTCAGAAACACTCACTTTCTATACATATATTAGCACAACATAGGTAGATATTCAATAGTATAGTCAAAAATGTAAAAAATAGTAAAAAAAGTACCAATTTGAACAAAATTAGTACCTTTTAGTAGATTATTAACTTAATCATAGCACAACAACTGCAAAACTCGGGTCGGTAAATGGAAAAATGGCTGCTTCAAAAAATGTAATGGAAGGTAAAACAAAATATAGTGCAAAGAAGTGTTATAAGATAATTAGAGAAAATTTCGGAACAGGTTCCTTTTTCACAAGTATTCCTCAATATGTTACACCTTTTGTTTTAGAAGATATAAAAAAAGAATGTAATAAAGGTATAGAATTTACACCTTTAGAATATCCTATACTTTAAAATTATGATTGCAAATAATAATTGCTATAATATACCTAGGATGATATTTTTATTAAGAAAGAGAATTTTATGATTTTAATTTAAGTTGATTCTGAAGATTAAAAAATATTTATCACCAATTATAATGTTTATTGTATTTGAGTCCGTAACTATTTCATTATGGTTTTCAAAAGATAATATATTTATTTAACTTTAATTATATTGGCTGTTCTATTTCTTTAGAAATAATCTTATTTATTAAAGAATATAAATATGCACGAAGAATTACACAGCGTTTAGTTGGATTATACATACTTATATATTTAGGCCTAATTTGCAACGAGAACATGTAAGAATTTGTTAAAAATTGTCCCAAAAAGGCTTTAAATTAATTAAAATTCATATAACATATAAAAGTGTTTCCTGTGGAAACGCTTTTTTTAGTTAAGACTAACAAAATAGTTGAATAGTTATTCAATTTAGTATATAATTTTTATAGTTAGAAAGAACTAACAAAAAATGATATGAGGAGGATTATATATGCCACTTATCATTGCACCGCTAAACAAACCATTGCGTGTTGTTAAAATATTAGCAGATGAGAAAACTAAAAAACATTTAGAATCTTTAGGCATCACAATAAATAGTGAACTTGAGGTTATTTCAAACAGTTCAAGCATCGTACTTCGTGTTAAAGAAGGAAGACTTGCGATTGATTCAACTTTAGCTACTAAAATTGTAGTTGCTTAAACAAGGAGGAAATATGACGCTAAATTTAGATGTTTTCACTATCGGTCAATCAGGCGTGATTGTCAAAGTTAATGGTGAAGGAAGAGTTAGAAGAAGACTTTTCGATATGGGTGTTACTCCAGGAGCTCTAGTAACATTAAAAAAGAAAGCTCCACTTGGTGACCCTCTTGAGGTTACAATTAGAGGTTATGAGCTTACTCTTAGACGTGATGAAGCTGAACTTGTAACTTGTGAAGTAAAGGAGGATAAATAATGAAGAAATTTGCACTTGCCGGAAATCCTAACTGTGGTAAAACTACATTGTTTAATGCTCTTACAGGATCTACAGCTCATGTAGGTAACTGGCCTGGAGTTACAGTTGATAAAAAGGAAGGACATTATAAGAAATTAGCTGAAGATGCTTATGTAATTGATTTACCTGGTATTTATTCACTATCTCCTTATACTCCTGAAGAAATTATTTCAAGAAATTACATTTTAGAAGAAAATCCTGATTGTGTAATCAATATTGTTGATGCTACTAACTTAGAGCGTAACTTATACTTAACTACACAATTACTAGAAATGGATGTTCCTGTTGTTGTTGCTCTAAACATGATGGATGTACTTGAGAAAAAAGGCGACAAGATTGATACTGAATCTTTAAGCAAAGAAATTGGTGTTCCGGTTGTTTGTATCTCAGCTGTTAAGGAAACAGGAATTGATGAATTAATGAAAGTTGCTCACAACGAATCATTAAAGAAGCGTGAAGGAAAAACAGTTCTAGAAGGTACTGCATTAACTCATTTAATTAAAGATGTTAAAGCAGCATTTACTGGTCTAGAAGTAAAGCATCCTTTATTCCATGCACTTAAATTAATTGAAAATGATGAACTTGAAACTAAAGATCATGAAGATTTAGTTAAGATTGTTAATGAATTTAAGAAGAATTATCATGATGAAACATTTGGAGATGACTTAGAAGCTATATGTGCTGATAGTAGATATAAATATATATCTAAACATTTCTCTACAACTAAGACTACAAATGAAACTTCAAAAGAAAAATTATCTAAATCTGATAAAGCTGATAAGGTTTTAACAAATAGATGGGTTGGTATTCCTATTTTCATTTTAATCTTATTCTTAATGTTCCATTTAACTTTTTCAGAAAATTTCTTATATTTAGGAAAACATTTTGCTGATAAAGAACCATTTGCAGCAGGATCAATGTTTGAAGGTTTATTCTATACAGATGCTGGTATTAATTCACCAGGTGTAATCTTACAAACATTCTTAACTTCTATTACTGATAAGTTAACTGAATTATGTCAAACTGGTTTAGAAAATGCTAATGCAGCTTCCTGGTTAGTTGGATTTATTTGTGATGGTGTACTTGCTGGTATATTCAGCGTATTATCATTCGTACCACAAATTCTATTATTATTTGCATTCTTCTCTATTCTAGAAGATTCTGGTTATATGGCTCGTGTAGCATTTATTCTAGATAGAATTTTTAGAAAATTTGGTTTATCAGGTCGTGCATTCATGCCAATGATTATGGGATTTGGATGTTCAGTTCCTGCTATGATTAATACTCGTACATTAAGCGATGACAATGAACGTTTAGCTACAATCAGAGTTATTCCATTCTTCTCATGTGGTGCTAAACTTCCTATCTTAACTGCTATTGCTGGCGGTATCGTTTCATATTTTGGTGTTGGTAATGCTGATTTAATTACACTTGGTATGTATTTACTAGGTATGGTAACTGCAATTCTAGCTGTACTTATTATGCGTAATACTACAATGCGTGGTAAGGTTCCTCCATTCATTATGGAATTACCTGCTTATCATAGACCAGGTTTAAAACCTCTTGGTTTACATGTATGGGATAAAGGTAAACACTTCATTAAGAAGGCATTTACAATTATCTTAGCTTCAACAATTATTATTTGGTTCTTACAATCATTTACTTGGAGCTGGCAATATATTGAACAAGTTGATATTCAATCAATTCTTGATGAATTAGCTTCAACTAGTCCTTGGGTAAATCTTGTAGAGCTTGAAGACGGTGCCGTAGCTATTAATTCTGAAACAGGATTTATAAGTGGATTAAATGAAGCACAAAATGCTCAATTCTTTAAAGAAGCTTATGCTATGTATAACGAAATTGTTAGTGCAAAAGGTTACTTATCAACTGAAGATTCTATCTTAGCTGGTATTGGTCAATTATTCCAACCTTTATTTACTCCACTTGGATTTGGTTCTCAACTTGGAAGAAGTGCTGGATGGGTATTCGTTGTAGCTGCTGTAACAGGTTTAATTGCAAAAGAAAACGTTATTGCTACCTTCGCTGTATTAGCATCAACTGTAGGTCCTACAATTTTAGCTAATGCAAATGGTGCTGATGTATACGTTGTATTCCAACAAGTATATGAAGCTTCAATTGATTCAGAAGAAGGTATTTCAGCTGCTAGTCAAATGATTACTGCTACTAATATTACAATTCCTGGATTAATTGCATTTATCGCATTTAACATGACTACTATTCCATGCTTTGCTGCTGTATCTACTGCTAAGAGTGAATCTCCTTATGGTAAATTTGCTTCTACAATTATTTTCTGGATTATCTGCTCTTACATTGTATCTTGCATCGTTTACCTTGTTGGTTCATGGTGGTGGACAATCTTCATCGTTTTAGCTGTAGCTGTTGGTGTTGGTTTTGGTATTCACTATATTAATAAATATCTTGATAACAAGAAAGTAGTTGAGGCTTAATGGGCCCTATTGAAATTGTTGTAATAATTCTTGCGGTTGCATTTGTTTGTGTTGTATTTGGAAGAAGAATTTATAAAATAATAAAACATAAACCTATTGACACATGCGAAGAATGTCATAACAAAATGAAATTAGCTGTTAAACGAATGAAAAAAGAACAAACTAAAAAAAGAAAAAGAGAACAAAAACAAAAAAGTAATTGTTCTGTAT
>CAVEPF010000101.1:6090-11483 GCA_963617645.1 Anaerotignum sp.
GTTCTGTATAATATTAAAAATGCTTTAACTTAGATTCTAGGTTAAAGCTTTTTTATAAGTTATTACCAAGTTTATTTCAAATAAAAAATCGTATGTCAAACATACGATTAATTACTTAGCGATTCTTTTGAAATATGATTTATTTTCTTCCATCTTCCTAGAACAAAACAAGTTACACAACAGATCATACCAACAGCCCAACCTATAGGCCATGATACAAAAATACCTTTATAACCAAAGTTATAAGATAATGCATACGATAGAATTATTCTTACAACTAAATCAGCAACTGTACCAATCATAAAACCTATCATATCTTTACTACCTTTTAAAATTCCATCAAATGGCATTTTTATTGCAAGGATTAAAAAGAATGGGGCTACTATATCTATAAATGAAATTCCGTAATTTAATGCATTTTGACTAGCATTAGAATCCATAAATATAGATAAAGTTAATTTAGGGGTAAATACAAGAATTAGAGACATTACAACTGCAAATGCTAAATTAATAATTAAACTGCTTTTTAAAGCTTCATATACTCTCTTAGGTTTACCGGCACCAATGTTTTGACTTGTGAAGTTTGAAACAGCATTAGAATAAGCTGTAAAAATATTTACAATTACATAACATAGCTTATAAGAAGCACCGTAACCTGCAATTAAATCAGATCCATAAGAATTAATATTTCTTTGAATAAAGAAGTTACCAAGAGATATAGCACTACCTTGAATAATAGAAGGAATAGCTATTGATTGAATGTTATTTAACATTTTGAAATCAAAAATCTTAACTTTACCATCAGTTTTTAAATTCTTTTTAATATCTCTTACTAAAAATATTAATGATAGTGTCATCGCAATACCTTGAGCAATAAATGTTCCAAGTGCTAATCCCATAACTTTTAGATTACAAGGACCAACGAATAAAATATCAAGTGCAACATTAAGTACTGTTGAGAAGGCTAAGAAATATAATGGAGTTTTACTATTGCCTAAGCTTTGGAATATACATGTAATAACATTATATAAGAAAGTAAATAATAAACCACCACAATAAAACTTTAAATAAATTGATGAATCATCAAAAATATTTGATGGAGTTGAAATCCAACCAAGAGATGCATTAGTAATTAATATTCCAAGTATTGATACAATCAAAGCTACTATTGCAGTAAATATTAATGAGGTATAGATACTAGTCTTAGTATATTCATAATTTTTTTCACCAAAATATCTGGATACAATAACACCACTACCTACACCAAGTCCTGTAGCAATCGCTAGATAAATCATTGTAATCGGGTATGATGCAGATACACTTGCGAGCGCATCCGATCCTATCATATTCCCTGCAATTGAGCTATCAGCAATATTATAAATTTGCTGCAAAGTTACTGATAAAATCATTGGAATCGCAAATAATAATAAGCTCTTTGTAGGAGAACCTTGACTTAAATCTTTAGTTTTCATTTTTATCACCAAGTGAAATTATACTCCTTTGATTTTTAATTTTCCATTAAATTGATTTTTTCTTTTAAATTACACAAATTTCGATATTTATTGTGTTATGATATTAAGGGTGATAGTATGAATTTCGATGAATTAAAACAAGAAAATGAGAATTTAAAACGAATTATTAATAATATTGATATATATCAAGAAAATAAATTAAGAAAATTATTTGGCACAATACCAAATGAAGAAGTTATAGCAAATTCTAAAGAGATTATTTTGCATAGTGAATCTTTAAGAGAAAAAGTATTAACCTCACTTGGGGAAAATTTCATTAATGATGATTTTTCTTTCTCTATTTTGCTACATGGCTCTCTTATAGGAAATTACTGTGTAAGTTCATATTTATATAATAAAGCTGAAGATAGTCTTAAAGAAGATACTGCTTTTTTAAATTCGCTTGCTACTAACAGTTCTATGCAAATGATATTATTATCAGATACTTATGAAACAATGCCATATTCGCGTATCTTTTATTCACCAATTGTAAGTGCTATGTATTCGATAACTGATATAATTGAAAAAAGAATTATTAATAAAATAGATAATGATAACATTGTTAAAAAACATAATTCTGTTTTAATGTTAAATTTACTTCCATATATTAGAGAAGCTATTAATTCACTAGAATCTACTATAGTGTTATTTACACGTCATTCTTATACACAAGCAGCTATTGCGATGCGTACATTTATTGAAGAATTCATTGTTATAGCTACTTTATCGCATTATCCTAATACGATTCAAAAATTTTTATTTCATAATGAATTAAAGGTAAAAGAAGAACTTGAACCTAAAAAATATAAAAAAGAAATTGATGAATATTTAAAATCTCAAGATATAAATCCTGATAATCTAACTTTAAGATCAAAATATATTGATTATGGTTGGATGGATCAAATTGAAGAATTTGTAAGCGATAAATCAAAAAAAATGTATAAACCTAAAACTATGTCAAGACTTATAGGACTTGAGAATTATTATGAATGGTATGCTGATTTATCTAATTATGTACATTCTAATTTTTTGTATTTAAAAATTGATTGGAACAAATTTTTAAATGTACAAATTCAACGTCTTGCTGATATTACTATCAAACTTATTGATTTATATAAGTGGTTAACTGATTATGATTTTATGTATAAAGATTTAGATTTAATTAAATATTTTAACGATTTAAATCAAGCTTATACTATTTTGATGAATAAATCAGAGTATAAATTTAAAATTGAAGATTAAGCAAATTATTTGTAAAGATTAGTTTTTTAGAATATCATTTTTATTAAAAAAAAGGTGATATTTTGGCAGAACTTACAAAGAAAAATAAAAATATAGATATGACAAAGGGTAATCCTATTGTAGTAATTATCCTTTTTACATTACCTCTTTTACTTGGTAATTTATTTCAACAATTATACAACATATGTGATAGTGCTATAGTTGGAAAATATGTAGGAGACGAGGCTATGGCTGCTGTTAGTAGTAGTGGCTCTTTAATTAATTTACTTATTGGTCTTGTTCAAGGTATATCTGTAGGTGCAGGTATTGTAATTGCTCAATATTTTGGTGCAAAAGATAAAGAGAACATGAGTAAAGCTATTCATACAACAGTTTTATTTGCATTTACTCTTGGTATTATATTATCCTTTGTTGGATATTTATTAGCTCCTACATTACTAGAGTTAATGAACACAGATAAAGATATTTTACCTAATTCAATATTATATTTTCATACATATTTTATTGGTGTAATATTTACCGTAATGTATAATGCATTAAGTTCTATCTTAAGAGCTGTAGGAGATTCACGTAGACCTCTTTACTATCTAATTGTAGCAGCTCTTACAAATGTATTACTTGATTTCTTATTTGTTGGATTTTTTGATATGAAAATTGTTGGGGCGGGTTTAGCAACTATAATTTCTCAAGCAGTTTCTTCAATTTTAACTTTTATTCAATTACTTAAAACTAAAGAAGATTATAAAATTGAATTTAAAAAATTAAGATTTTCTAAAGAACAATTAAAGAAAATAATAGCATACGGTATTCCTACAGGAATTCAAAATTCAATTGTTTCTTTTGCTAATGTTTTTATATTATCTAACATTAATGCATTTGGTAAAATACAAACTGCGTCCTATGGCGCATATTCAAAAATTGAAAGTTTTGCGACTATGCCAAGTGGTTCATTTTCAATGGCTTTATCTACATATGTAGGTCAAAATATAGGCGCAAAAGATTACAAACGTACTAAGAAAGGTGCTTACGAAGGTTTACTTTGTGCAATGCTTGTAACAGAATTTTTAGGTTTATTAATTATTATATTTGGTAGATATGTAGTTATGTTATTTTCAAGCGCAGAAGAAGTAATTAATAATGCACTAGTACAAATTAGAATAATTGCACCATTCTATTTCTTACTAGCATATTCTCACTCTATGTCAGGCGTATTGCGAGGTGCAGGTTATTCTAAAACACCAATGCTAGTAATGATTGTCTTCTGGGTATTTGTTAGAGTTTTTGGAATTCCTATTGCTCTTAAATATATTGCAAATGACCCTCGTACAATTTTCTGGTTTTATCCTCTTACATGGTCTTTATCAACTATTGTACTTACTATATTATCGTTTGTGTTTAAATGGGCAAAGCCTAAAACAAGTGAATAAAAATAAAGCACTAGAAACAAAATCTAGTGCTTTTTTAAAAACTTATATCCAACTTCCTTAGGACTATATTCCAAAAGAGAAGCCATGAATTTTTCGTTTTCGGTCATATTAGCTTTATCAATATAATCTTGAATAAAAGAAATATCTTCGTCATTTAGAGAAACGTATAGATTATTTTCCTTTTTTGTAAAAACTGTATTTCCAAATAAAATTTTAGTAACAATATCGGAAGAACTATAATCTAAAACAAATAAATTAGGCTCTAATCCGGATTCAAAATCCTTAGGGTTAGATAAGACAACTATATTTTTACTTTGAAAATCAGGATTCATATAAATTTCTTCAAATAAATCGCCTAAATATAATTTAAATCCATCAAAGTTAGGTTCGATATTTTCTTCAAACATATTATTACCAGTTCTTTTAATAACTGCACGAATCATTTTTATCACCGATGTAATTTTAGCATAAATTTAAATGTATGAAAACATTATCATTAAAATGAAAACGCATTCATATAAAAAATGCTTGATTTTTATTTTAATATAGATAAAATATATTAAGGTTTTAAAAGACCTAATAAGTAAAAAGGAGGAAATTGATGAAGTCTAGAAAGACAGAAAAGGCAAAAAAAGGATTATTCGCAGCTGTTGTTACTGAAATTGTAGAAGCACTTGTTTATTCACGAGTAGACGAATAATTTGGAACTAAAATTAATGAATAGAACGGAACGAAAAAGAAAGCCTAACGTAAAACAAAATACTCAGGTTGTTTTACCATGTTATGTTACTGAGCGAAACTAAAATAAAATTTATAAGATATATTTAATAAAGTCAGACTTAGGTCTGATTTTTTTATTTTAAATTTGATATTCGTTTTAAAATATGTCAAAATAAGTAACATATAAGGAAGTATAATTATGATTAATGTATTGTTTGTATGTCATGGTAACATTTGTAGATCTCCAATGGCTGAATTTATGTTTAAAGATATGGTTAAAAAAGAAAACTTAGAAGAGTATTTTCATATTGAATCACGTGCTACTACAAGTGAGGAAATATATATGGGAAAAGGTAATCCTATTTATCCTCCTGCTCAAAGAGAGCTTAAAAGACATAATATTGAATTCGATACAAGACAAGCTACAAAAATTAGTAATAAAGACATTTTAAATTACGATTATATTCTATGTATGGATAAATCGAACTTAAGA
>CAVEPF010000102.1:0-2794 GCA_963617645.1 Anaerotignum sp.
TGATTTCTTATATTTAATTCAAAGTCTAGATGTTAAGACTGACTTAACATTTATTAAGAACGATGGATTTGATGTAATCATAAATAATACTGTTGTAGAAAGTTCTACTACTTTAACTTATGATTCAAATAATAAATACTATATAGATTCATCTACTAATAAAATAACTAGTATTGTTTTTAGAAGAAAGAGTATAGCAACAACTAGCTTTACATTAAATATTAATTCAACTAATATCTCAATAAACTTGAAATCTGCATCTAAAGATGAAATAGTAGAATATATTAAACAAAATATTCATGCATATATAGTTACAAGTGAAAATTTAGCATATAATGTATTAAATATTAAAGATAATAAAGTTTATTTAGGTACAACTGATTTAGATATTACATCAACTGGATTATTTACTAATATAACTTATAAAATTGTAACTACTGATGGAACAGAAATTACATATTATAAAAGTGACAGTGCTAAGGGCACTATAACTGTAGATTCAACAAAAGAATTCACTAATTTGTTACTTAATTATTATGATGATGACACTTTATTATTTAGTGTTCCTGTAAAAAGAAGTTTATCAAGTAATTCAGGTGATGATATAGGATTCGAATCTAATAACCCATTTGATTCATTATTTAATTCCGAAACTAACTGGCTTACTAATAATAGCTTTGTAATGCCTGAAAGTTCTACTTATTCAGCATTTTATGCTAAGATTAATATCGTTAAAATAAATGGAGTAGCTTATGACACTTCAATTATTAGTAATATTAGTGTAAGAGGCGATACTTATCAAAGTAAAACACATAATATGATAAGTATTTCTCAAAGTGGAAATAAGGCTAGTTCTAATAGTGATTATACTAAACAAATTAATTTTACTGTTGACTATAATTATATTCCTAACTTTGATTCTCAAATTCAAGTAGAATGTTTGTTATATAATAATGATGCTAAAGAAGTAACTGCAACTCAAATATATACATTCACTGTTCCAGGAATTCTTAAATGGGGTACAAATGATAACGCTAGTTACCATACTCCGTGTGTTTTCTCTTCAAGTGATTTCTACAATGATATTCTAAATTATTTTAAAGACAATTCTTATCCATCATATTATATTGATATTGATCAAAGTAAAAGTTATATTTTGTCTGCTGCAAAGAATGCTAGCAGCATTCTTGTTAGTGGAACGAACAAAGAAATTAGTGTTGATGGTATTGAATATTTTACTTATACAAATAATATTTCAATAAGTAATTATAAAATAACATCTTTAACTGCATTCACTTACTTATCAGATGATTCATTAACTAGTTTAACTCTTGATAGTAATAATATTACATTAGATATTATAGGAACTAATTTATATAATTTGCGTTTATCAAGTTTATCTCTTAAAGATAATGATTTGTCAAATCTTACAAGTTTTAAAGGAATGTTCTTTAGAACAATAAAGGAAATTAATTTAAATAGTTGTAAACTTAAAACGATTGAAGGAATTGATAATTTAGTTAATTTAAATATACTACATGTAGAATCTAATTATATAGATCAATTTGAAGTGCTAAAGAACCTAGATTATTTAACTGATGTGTATCTAAGTGACAATACTATAGAGGATAATACAGATAATTATTACGGAACAGATGGTATAGTTAATGAGGTTGTATATTACTGGCTTACTGTAACTTACTCGACAGTTATACATAAAGGCGAAAAAGACACAAATAATTATATTATTTCAAGTGATAATAATCATAATTCAATATTACTTTATTTGAATGCTGTATGCGTTCCTACTAAAATGAAAGAAGTTGAATATAATGATTTAATTACTAATCTCAAAACTAATAATATTATGAAAGTTACTTATATAAATAATCGTCTTGTTGTAAGTTATACAAGTAATGATGAAACTTTATATAGAGAATTTTATATTGAGGTGACTAACTAATGAAGAAAAAAATTATCATCTTAATTTTAACAATTGTTGTCTTTTTATCTGGTTTTTCAACATATGCTTGGTATATTGACAAGAGCAACATGGGCTATATTACTAGTTCTAATATTGATTTAGATATAACAGGTTATTATTCATATACTGATACAAATAATAATATTAAACAAGAATGGACTAATTTAAGCGAAACTAAAACATCAATTCAAATTGAATTTGATTATAGTTTAAATTTTGGTTTTGTAGTCACTAACAATTCAGATAAAGATATTGATTTATCTTTAAAATTCTCTGATTTTTCTAGTTGTATATTTAATTCGTTTAAAGGCGACACGTCTATAACAAGTGATGAAAAAGAAAAACAAAATATTATAAAAGAAATTGAAAAATACAATTCAAAATTTTTCTTATATATAGATTCTTTTAAAATGTTAGAAGATAGTGAATTGACTAAGGATTATAAACCAAATACTTATGACTCAAGTTCTGATAAACTAAGTGATGTTGAATTAAATATTGACGATCATTACACTTGTCTTGATGATACATGTTTTTTGTGGCAGTTTAGTTATAATAATGTTATCAATAAAGAAAAAATAAATATAGAAAAAGGAAAAACTAAAGTAATTTATTTAACTTTTAAGACAAGTCAATCCCAAGTTTCCCTTAAAGAAGACTATACTAACTGGCTTTATACTTATGGGGTTAGTTATATTAAAAATAATACAGAATATTCTTCAAGTACAGAAAACGTAATTAAATCTTATTTAAGTGCTTATTATAATTTAGAACGTGAATCTTTATATGAAGATAAGGACGGTGCAAGTG
>CAVEPF010000103.1:0-9300 GCA_963617645.1 Anaerotignum sp.
GGATTTACCGAAGCTATTACAGGTATTTTAACTATTATAGCTACAATTGTATTAATGCTTATAATGAGTTATAAGCTAGGACTTATTGTAATTATTCTTACTCCAATAAGTTTATTTGTTGCTAAATTTATTGCAAGTCATACATTTAATTCATTTAAAAAACAAGCTGAAATTAAAGGTGAAATGACAAGTTTCACTAACGAAATGATTACAAATCAAAAAATTGTATTAAGTTATTCTATGGAAGAAGAAAACGTTGAAACATATGTAAATATGGATCAAAAACTATATAAAGCAGGTTGTGATGCTCAATTCTATTCTTCTTTAACTAACCCATCAACAAGATTTGTTAATAATTTAGTATATGCAATTGTTGCGACTATAGGATGTTTACTTATTGTTACAAACAAAGATAAAGCATTTAATGTAGGTATTTTAACTGCCTTCTTATCATATGCTAATCAATACACAAAACCATTTAACTCTATATCTAGCGTTGCTACCGAATTATCAAACTCATTCTCTAGTTTAAAACGTGTATATGAATTAATTGATGAAAAAGAAATAGAAGAAAGTAATGAATCAATTGATACTTTAAATGGTGATATAGAAATTCGTGATATAAAATTTGGTTATAATAGTGATCATATTTTAATTAATGATGTTAATTTAAATATTAAAAAAGGGGACCATATAGCTATCGTTGGTCCTACAGGTTGTGGTAAAACTACATTAATTAATTTAATTATGCGTTTTTATGATGTAAATAGTGGTGATATCTTGATTGATTCTAAGAGTATTTATTCATATTCTAGAAATTCACTAAGAGATAATATTGGTATGGTGCTTCAAGATACATGGTTATTTAAAGGAACTGTTTTTGAAAACATTGCCTATGCTAAAGAAGGTGCAACTAAAGAAGAAGTTATAGAAGCTTGTAAAAAAGCTTATGCTGATGACTTTATTAATCACTTAGATAATGGTTATGATACAGTTATTGATGACTCAGATTCAATATCTGGAGGACAAAAACAATTACTATGTATTGCTCGTTTAATGTTAAAAAATCCTAACATATTAATTCTTGATGAAGCAACTTCAAACATTGATACTCGTACTGAGATTATGGTACAAAAAGCATTTAATAATCTAATGGAAGGAAAGACTTCCTTTATAATTGCTCATCGTCTTTCTACAATTAAGAATGCAAGTCAAATATTAGTTATGAAAGATGGAAATATTATTGAACACGGAACTCATGAAGAATTATTAAATCAAAAAGGATTCTATAACGAACTTTATAATTCGCAATTTAATTAACAAGAAGATCTCAAGTTTATTCTTGAGATTTTTTATTTTATTTTGTTAAATTAACTTAAACAAAATTTTTAAGCAAATCAATTATATTTATTAATTAGATATGCTAAAATTTATAAAAATTAGGAGGATGTTTTTATGTCAATGTTAAAAAAATACGAAGATGCATTTAAATTAATGCCATGGAATACTCGAAAACTTGCAACAAATATTGAACCTACTGTTCATTTTGAAGGAGATACATTACATTATATTGAAGAATATTTTAAAAAAGATGAAATACTAACAAAATCTCACTATTTTGATTTAGTTAATAAAAAAGAGATTAAAAAAGATGAGGAAGAAGAAAAAAGTCTAGGTAGCGAAGAATATCATGAAGATTTTAGTAATACTAAATATACAAAAGACAAAAAATACGGTTTATATGTAAAAGACTATAACTTATATTTAGTATGTGACAATAAAGATTATCAATTAACCTTTGATGGGTCTAGTGTTAATACTTATGCACAAATTATATATCAAAGAGTTTTTTATACTAAGTATTTAGAAAACAATGAATCAATTTCTGTTTTATATTCTAATGATTCTAAAAAAGCTTTAATTATTAATTCTAAAAAAGAAAATGTAGGAAAGTTAAATGTAACACAAGCATTTAACAAAAATTCGTTTTCACCTATGAGACCTAAAACTTATGAGTATGAAGATTGGTTTATTTATGAAAATGCTAAATTTGAATCTAAATATTTACTTTTAGATCTAGAAACTAGAGAGTTTAATGAACTTGACTTTAAACAAAGTCAACCAGTTATGATTGAGTTTAGTTCTATGTGGAGCAAAGATAATAGTAAAATTTATCATTTTGTAGAATCTAGAGATCATAAGAAAAAAGAATTATATTGTACAGATATTACTTCACTTAAAACAAGTAGACTTGCATATGAAGAAACTGATACTTTCTTCTTTGATGAATCAATTTTAGGACCAATAAGTCCAAAATTTAGGGGAGCTTACTACCTATATAATGATGATATAATTTGGTGGAGCAATAAAGAAGATAACGGGGCTTTATATTTAATTGATAAAAAAACTAAAACATTAGGTAAAAGACTTACTGATTTAAGTATTTATGTAAGCCAAATATTAAATATAGATTCTAAGGAACATAAATTATATTTTATGGCTTCTAAATTTTCTGATTTTAGTGAACCTTATTATAATGCTTTATGCGTATTAGATTTAGATACCTTAGAATATAAGAGATTAACTAGTGAAAATATGTTCCATAAAGTTACAATGTCAGAAGACGCAAAATTTTATGTTGATATAATGAGCACTGTAGATACTCCTCAAACTACAGTTTTAAGAAGTAGTGATAATAGTTTTGAAAAAATATTGCTTAAAGCAGACACTAAAAGATTATATAAAGCAGGCTTCATAAATCCTATTCCTTTTAAAGTATATGATGATTCAATTAAAGATTATTTATATGGTATTATTGTATTACCTAAGAATTATGATGAAAATAAAAAATATCCTGTTATTGATTATGTTTACGGAGGAATGCAAATTGTTAATGCACCTAAAGAATTTAGTGCTTGGGGATCAATATATGGCCGTGAATGTTTTGGTGGTCTTGAGGGATTTGCTAAACTTGGCTTTATTGGCGTAGTAATTGACGGACCTGGTACTCCTTTTAGAGGAAAGAAATTCCATGATATAAGTTATCAAAATATGGGCGAATGTTCAGGACTTTTCTATCATCCTGAAGTTATCACTAAACTTAGTGAAACTTATAAAGGAATTGATTTAACGAGAGTAGGAATTTGGGGAAATAGTGCTGGAGGATATGCGACTGTAAGAGCTCTTTCTTTAAGACCTGATTTCTATAAGGTTGGTGTATCTAGTGCTGGGGATCACGATAATCAAATATATAGTGCTTCCTGGGCAGAAAGATTTAATGGTCCATATGATAAAGAAATTTATAAGAAACAAGATAGTGCAAGAATTATAAAGACACTTGAAGGAAAATTGTTATTAGCACATGGATTGTTAGATGATAATGTAAATCCTAATCAAACATTTAGACTAATAGAATTCTTAGAAAAAGCTAATAGAGATTATGATTTAGTTGTTTTGCCTGATACTGATCATAATGTACCTGCTAATCCTTATTTCTTAAGAAGAAGATTTGATTATTTTGTTAAGAATTTAATGCATGTTGAACCACCTAAAAACTTTACATTTGACCATGAATTCTTCAATTATGATAAAATAAGTGATTAGTAAGCGTTTATATTGATATAAATAATGTTTAGATATAGAATAAATGTGATCTTCAGGGTTTGGTGAAATTCCATACCGGAGGTATAGCCCTCAAGCGCAAGCTGAATCCGTTAAATTCGGATGCCGACAGTAAAGTCTGGATGAAAGAAGATAATATTTCTTTCTTTTTGCCTGGGATAACTCTCAGGCTTTTTTGATTGGAGCGTGATATAATGAAAAACACTGCAAGATTAAAAAAATGTATATTTACATCAATTATGGTAGCTATTTCTATAGTTCTTTATGTGGTTGGACCTAAATTTCCTTTACCTACATTATTTCCTAGTTTTTTAGAGGTTAACTTTAGTTTACTACCAATAATCATTACAACCTTACTAATTGACACTAAATATGGTACATGTGCATTATTATTAAGATTTATAATAAAGTTATGCTTTGGAACCTCTACAGCTGGTATTGGTGAAACAGCAGATTTAATTATTGGCATTATTACAGTCTTATTTATCTTTTTAGGTAGAAAAATATTTAAGGATAAAGGAAAATTTATTCCTCTATTTTGTTTTATTGTTTTAGGCGTTGTAGTTGGTGGAATAGTTTCTAATATTTTTGCTCTACCTATGTACATTAATGTTATGGGATTTAGTAAAGAAACATTTGCACAAATGTTAGCTAAAATACATCCTGATTGTAATACTAGTAATTTCTTATTCTATTATTTTGTATGTGCAATTATTCCTTTTAATATTTTAGTAGGAACAATTCAGTCAATAATATCATATCTAGTGTATGTACCATTACACAAAGCCAATATTAAATTTTAATAATTTATAAATGAGTTTGTTTTCAAACTCATTTTTTGTAAAATTATGATAATTTTATTACATTTCGTCTTTCTTTTGGCGTTTTTGTAATGATACTTCAACAGAAGAAAAAAAGTAATTATAATAGTTAGAAAAATTCAACTAAAAGTTTTTGTTTTTAAATCCTATTTATTTTCAATTTGATATTCTAATAGGTATGTGAAAATACTTTATTTTTAATTTTAATTATTATATAATAGTAACGGTAAAAAAAACTAATTATAAATAAGGAGTGTGTTTTTATGCCATATATTACAAGCGTTTATGCTAGAGAAGTATTAGATTCAAGAGGTAACCCAACTGTTGAAGTTGAAGTTACTACTGAAAGTGGATCATTTGGTAGAGCATTAGTTCCATCAGGTGCATCAACTGGTGTACACGAAGCACTTGAACTTCGTGATGGAGATAAGTCTCGTTACCTTGGAAAGGGTACAACAAAGGCTGTTAAAAATGTTAATGAAATCATCGGACCAAAGTTAGTTGGTATGGATGTTCGTGAACAAAATGCAATTGATGAATTCATGATTGCTCTTGACGGAACTGAAAATAAGTCAAACCTAGGTGCTAATGCAATGTTAGGTGTTTCAATGGCTTGTGCTCGTTGTGCTGCTGAATATTCAGGTCTTCCTTTATATAAGTATTTAGGCGGAGCTAATGCTAAGCAATTACCATTACCTATGATGAATATCATGAATGGTGGTGCTCATGCTGATTTCGTTATTGATTTCCAAGAAATCATGATTTTACCTGCTGGTGCTCCTAATTTCCATGAAGCTTTACGTTATGGTGCTGAAGTATTCCATAATTTAAAGAAGATTTTAAAGGCTAAAGGATATGTTACTTCAGTTGGTGATGAAGGTGGTTATGCTCCTAAGTTACACTCTAACAGAGAAGCATTCGAATTAGTTATCGAAGCTATTAAGGCTGCTGGTCTTGAACCAGGTAAGGATGTATTCCTAGGAATCGACGTTGCTGCTTCTGAATTCTATGATACAGAAACTGGCAAGTATTCATTAAAGGCTGATGGTGGTGTATTTACATCAAAAGAAATGGTTGATGACTACTATGTACCTCTAACTGAAGAATTCCCAATTGTTACAATTGAAGATGGTCTTGCTGAAGATGACTGGGAAGGCTGGAAATATTTAACTGAAAAGTTAGGTAAGAAAGTACAACTTGTTGGTGATGACTTATTCGTAACTAACACAAAGAGATTATCTAAGGGTATCCAAATGGGTGTTGCTAACGCAATTCTTATTAAGGTTAACCAAATTGGTACTTTAACTGAAACATTTGATGCTATCGAAATGGCTAAACGTGCAGGCTACACTGCTATCGTTTCACATAGATCAGGTGAAACAGAAGATACTACAATCGCTGATTTAGTAGTTGGTACAAATGCTGGTCAAATCAAGACTGGTTCATTATCACGTACTGATAGAATTGCTAAATACAATCAATTATTACGTATTGAAGACGAATTAAATCAATATGGCGAAGCTAAAATCGCTAAATGGGATGGAATTAAGTCTTTATACCAATTAAATAAGTAGTTTTTACTAAAGGGCACTAGAAATAGTGCTCTTTTTTCATAAATCAACACAAACTAGATTTTGTGTTGTTAACTTCAATATTTATATTTTCTATAATAAAAATGTAAATTTAGGAGGAAAATATGAATACAGATAAAATTTACGCTCAAAATTTAGTTAATGAATATACTAAAAAAGAAACTTTGAAAGTAGAACAATTAAAAAAACTTGATAATAAGGTTAAAATGCCTGCAACAATTTTTGCTTATAGTTTTGGTATTGTTTCTGCACTTATTTTTGGACTTGGAATGTGTTTATCGATGAAAGTAATAGGAAATAACACATCAAGTTTTGCTATAGGAATAATTATTGGAATAATAGGACTTATTATGGTTTCTATTAATTATCCTTTGTATAATGTAATCCTTAAAAAAAGAAAAGAAAAGTATGCATTTGAAATTGTAGAACTAGCAAAAGACATTTGCAAAGAGAATAATGAACAATAAGATTAAGAAAATACTTTATCCTAATATATTTATAATATTAGCTTTAGTTCTTTTATCGCTTGTTTTATTATATATTGTATTTAATAAACATTTAGACTATAGTATTTTTGGATATGTTGTGTATGTAGTTTCTGCATACACACTTATTGTTTTTATATTGAGAATAATAAGTGTTTGTATAGAATATAAAAAAACAAAAGAAGATAATAAATATCTATTTAAAAATGAATTTTTAAATAACTGCTTTAATGACAAAATTTATAGAAGTCATGTATTTACTATTTGTAGTTTTATATTTGATTTCTTGTATTTTATATTTCGAATGTATGTTGGCATTTTTTATGATTCATTTTGGTTTGTATTAATTGCGCTATATTATTTAGGACTTTCTTTTTTACGAGTTTACGTATTAATTCAATCAAGAAGAAAAATAAACAATTATAAATTATATTTGCATACAACTTTTTTATTATTTCCATTAAACATAGTTTTACTCAATGTAATTATACTTGTTGTAAAAAACAATGAGACATACATATATCAAGGGTATATAATTTATTTAATTGCATTCTATACATTTTATATAACGACTTTGAGTATTATTAATTATATAAAATATAAAAATCATACAAATTTAATATTTAGCATATCTAAAACAATAAGTTTTATTTGTTCACTTGTATCAATATTTACACTTCAAACCGCAATGATTTCTATGTTTTCAAACGATGTAGAATTTAGATTAATTATGAATACTTTTACAGGTATTACCCTATTAATTTTTATAATAGTAATACAAATAAGCCTATTAATAAACTATAAAAAATATAGTAAAATAGAAAAAATAAAAGGAATATAATATGGATAGATTTCAAAGTAAATATTTTAATACAGAAGTTTTGCTCGATGAAGCTTTAATTTCACTTTTAGATAAAAAAGATATAGATTATATAACTGTTAAAGATATATGCACTAAAGCTGGAGTTAATAGGTCAACGTTTTATTTACATTATGAAAATATTGATGATTTATTATATGAATGTAATCTTTATATAAAGAATAAATTTTATAATTTTTTAAATGAAAATATTAAAGAAAAATTGAATATTACAAGTCCTAATTTAGAAGATTTATATTTAATTACTCCAAATTACTTAGTTCCGTATTTAACTTTTATTAAAGAAAATAAGAAGTTTTATCAAACAATTATAAAACATTCTAATACGCTAAAATTAATTAATACTTATAATGAATTATTTCTTAATATATTTGACCCTATTTTAGAAAGATTTAATGTATCAGAAACTAAGAAAGAGTACCTATTAGCTTTTTATATTGAAGGTATAATGGCTATTACATCAACGTGGCTTAAAAATGACTGTAACAAAGATATAAATGAAATAGTAGATATAATTATGACTTGCGTTAAACGTTAACTAATTATCTATCTTTAAGCAAATAGATAATTAGTTTTTAAAATGTGTGGTACAATATCTTGAGTATTAAAAAAGGTGATAATATGAAAGAATTACATCAAGGTTTATTTACAGGTGAACGAGCTTTATATAATATTAATAATTATAATATTTATGACTCTACTTTTTGTGATGGTGAATCGCCACTTAAAGAGTGTCATAATTTAAATATCTTTAATTCTATTTTTAAGTGGAAGTACCCTATGTGGTATTCTAAAAATATATATGTAGAAAACTCAGTATTATTAGAAACTGCAAGATCTGGTATATGGTATACAGAAAATATCGAATTAAAAGATACTATGATTGAAGCCCCTAAAACATTTAGAAGATCTAAAAATATTAAACTTGTTAATTGTAACATGCCTAACGCTAGTGAAACATTATGGAACTGCGAGGATATAGAGCTTATTAATGTTACTGCTAAAGGGGACTATCTAGGCTTTAATTCGAAAAATATTACAATAGAAAATTTTAAATTAAATGGTAATTATGCGTTTGACGGAGCTAGTAATATTAGAATTAAGAATGCTACCATGTTATCTAAAGATTCATTTTGGAATTGTGAAAATGTTGTTGTTGAAAACTCTACAATAATTGGTGAATATTTAGGATGGAATAGTAAAAATTTAACATTTATAAATTGTACAATAGATAGCGAACAAGGTATGTGTTATATGGATAATATTAAAATGGTTAATTGTAAATTATTAAATACTAACCTTGCATTTGAACTTTGTTCAAATATTGATGCTAGTATTAATAGTCATATTGATTCAATTAAAAATCCATTATCTGGTGTAATTAAAGCTAAATCTATTGGCGAATATGTTAAAACTGATGTTGAGTATAATGGTCAAAAGATTGATACTACAAAAACTAAAGTTGAGGTTAGTGAGTAATGAAATACGACTTTGATAATATCGCGGATAGAAGAAATACTACAAGCATTAAATGGAGTGACTCATCTGTTATCCCTATGTTTATTGCTGATATGGATTTTGTATCTCCTGATTTTATAACTGATAAACTTAAAGAAATTGTTAATATTAAAAACTTTGGTTATAAAGATGTAGGCGATGAATACTTTTTAGCATTTAAAAACTGGTGGAAAAAAAGACATAATTTTGATTTTGAGGTAGAAGATTGTGTATTTGCAACAGGGGTTGTACCAGCTATTTCTAGTGTTGTTCGAAAAGTTACAACTGTTGGTGAGAAAGTACTAGTTACTAAACCTTGTTATAATATTTTCTTTAATTCTATAGTAAATAATGGAAGATTTATTGTTTCATCTGACCTAGTATTAAATAATGGTATATATTCT
>CAVEPF010000103.1:9310-13700 GCA_963617645.1 Anaerotignum sp.
AATGAAAGATCCTCAAGTCTCACTTATGATTTTATGTAATCCGGAAAATCCTGTTGGTAAATTATGGAGTCATGAAGAACTTGAAAAAATAGGATATTTAGCGAATAAATATAATGTATTAGTTTTATCTGATGAAATACATTGTGATATAGTAAGTCCTAATAAGGAATATATTCCGTTTGCAAGTATAAACGATACAAATAGATATAATTCTATAACATGTATAAGTGCTTCAAAATGCTTTTCACTAGCTGGTCTTCAAGGTGCATGTGTTGTTGTTCCTAATAAAAATTTAAGACATAAGGTTTGGAGACAAATCAATACTGATGAAGTTGGTGAATGCAATTCTTTTGTTTGTGAAACATTTATTGAATGTTTAACAAAAGGAGAAGAGTGGATAAAAGAAATGAACGAATACGTTTATAATAATAAAATGTATGCTAAAGAATTCTTTAAAAATAATTTGAGTAAAGCTTTATATATAGATAGTGATTCCTTGTATTTAATATGGGTTGATGTTAGCGCTTATTCTGCCGATTCTGATAAATTATCTAAATTTTTATTAGAAAATTACAAAGTACATATATCAAGTGGTGCAAGTTACGGAGAAGGTAGTAAATCATTTATTAGAATAAACTTGGCTACAAGTTTTTCTTTAGTTAAAGAAGGACTTAGTCGCATTGCAAAAGGTATTAATGCATATAAAGGAGACTAAATGGAACTTATAATCTACATAATACTTGGCTTGATTTTAGGCGTTTTGTTAACAATTGTAATTAAAGGTTTTATGCCAGAAAAAAATAAGAAGAACAAAAACACAAATAAAAAAGGAAAAATAAAGTAAAATTTTCATGATTTGTAAAACTTTTCTATTTTTCATCTATTGAAAAGAATAATTTTATTTGCTATAATTAATTATCATACTTTAAAGGAGGCTAAATTATGAGATGGATTGATTATATAATTCTTGTAGTAGCGATTGCTCTTATAGTAGTAGTTTTAATGCAACAATCTAAAGATGACATTAATGATGCCTTCTCCGGTAGCAAAACCGAGTTATTTAAAAATCAAAAGTCACGTGGATTTGAATTAGTATTAGAAAGAACTACAGCTGTGTTAGCTATTTTATTTATATTATTAGTTTTAGCAGCTGCTATTCAACAAGTAAATAATTAGTTCTAAAGAGGATTTCTTTTGTGAAATCCTTTTTTTAAAGATTTTTTGTGATAAAATTATAGTAGATATGGAGGTTTTTATGAACGATAAAGAATTAGTTTTCAAAGCCTTAAATACTCCTTATGTTCATACAATAGGAGATATTAGAAAAGTACTTAGAATTAATAGTGATAGAATTAAAAATGCACTTAATGAATTAATTTATGAAGATAAATTATATGTTAATAATAAAAAGAACTTATTTTATATAAAATATAAAGGAATCTGTGAGATTAAAAATCAAGGTTTTGGTTTCGTTAAACCTGAAGGTATGGATATTGAATACCATATATCTGAAGACGATACAAAAGGAGCTCTTGATGGGGATTATATTGAATTTTATATTTTACCTAGTAAAGATAATAAGCATTTAGGGGATGCAGTTGTTATTAATGTAATTAAGAGAGCAAATAACTTTGTATATGGATTACTTAATTTAAAAGAAAATAAAAAAGGTAAATCTTATATTATAACTTCTTATAATCAAAAATTTACATTAAAAGCTGAAGTTGAGAGCAATCATTTAAATGGTGCTGTTGCAGGAAATATAGTTATAGCCAAAATATTAGATTATGTGGGACCTAAAAAAGTAATGTGTGAAATTACTAAAATTTTAGGTTATAAAGATGATCCAGGTGTTGAAATTTCTCTAATTGCTGAACAATATGGATTTAAAAAAGAATTTAGTGATCAAACTTTAGAAGAACTAAAAAATATTCCTGATTCTATTAGCCCAAGTGATTATCCTAACAGAAAAGATTATACAAATTTAAATATTATTACAATTGATGGTAAAGATTCAAAAGATTTTGATGATGCGGTATATGTAGAAACTACTCCTGAAGGATATAAATTAATTGTTTTAATTGCTGATGTAGCAAGTTATATTAAAGAAGGTTCGGCTTTAGATAGTGATGCATACGAAAGAGGAACTTCTGTTTATTTAGCAGATAGAGTAATTCCTATGATTCCTCAAAAATTATCTAATGGTATATGTTCACTAAATCCTGGCGAGTATCGTTTAGTTGATACTTGTGAAATGTATTTTAATCAAAATGGTAAACTTATTAATTATGAAATTTATGAAGGTATAATGAAGTCGCATTTTAGAATGACTTATGAAGATTGTAATAAGATATTTGATGGAGACGAAAATTTAATTAATAAGTATCAAGAAATTTATTCTATGTTAAATACTATGTTAGAATTATCTACTTTAATTCGTAACATAAGACACAAAAAGGGTGCAATAGATTTTGAATCTAATGAGTTTAAGGTTAAATTGGATGATTTAGGCGAACCTATTGAATTTTCTCTTAGAGAACGTGGTAAAGCTGAAATGCTTATTGAGGACTTTATGTTAATATGCAATGAAACAATTGCATATCATTTAACAATTTCAGGTCTTCCTTGTTTATACAGAGTTCATGAAGAACCTGATGAGGAAAAAGTAAAAAATGTATTTAACATGATTAACAATTTCTCAGGACACAAAATAAAAACTGCAAAAAATAAAATAATGCCTTTAGATATACAAAATGCATTAAGTTTAGTTAAAGAAGATAAATGTTATCAAGCTATTAATACATTAATGTTACGTTCTATGAAGAAAGCTAGATATTCACCACTTAATTTAGGACATTATGGTTTAGCATTACAATATTACTTGCATTTTACTTCCCCAATTAGAAGATATCCTGATTTAGTTATTCATAGAATTTTGAAGTATTTTATTTTCCATCCTGAAACATTTAAATACAATATCAATGATTTCTCAAGATATATTGAACAGTGTTCAATTGATACATCTAAACGTGAAAAAGCTGCAATCGATTGCGAGTATGAAGTAGATGACATGTTAGCTGCTAAATACATGACTCACCATATTAACGAAACATTTACAGGAGTTGTATCAAGTATTACAAACTTTGGTATGTTTGTTATGCTTGATAATGGAATTGAAGGCTTAGTTCATATTTCAAATATGAATGGACATTTTAATTTAAATGAATCAATGTTACAACTATATAGTAAAGATAAAACATTTAATATAGGTGACAAAGTAGAAATTGTTGTTATAAAATCTTCTGTTAAAGAAAGAAATATTGATTTTATGCTTAAAGAAGATTTCGACTTATTGGGTGACTTAAATGAAAGTAATTGTTGAAAATAGAAAAGCCACACATGATTATTTTATTGAGCAGAGAATTGAATGTGGTATTAAACTTACTGGTACTGAAATAAAATCTATTCGTGCTGGTAAGTGTAATATTAATGATTCATATGCAATTATTCGTAATATGAAGTGTGAAATTTTAAATATGCATATTTCTAAATACGATTATGGTACACATTATAATCATGATGAAACTAGAACGCGTGAATTATTATTACATAAACATGAAATAATTAAATTATTTAATAGAGTACGTTTAGACGGACAAACATTAGTTCCTTTAAGAGTTTATCTTAAAGAAGGTTTATGTAAAGTTGAAATTGGTGTTTGTAAGGGTAAAAATATGCGTGATAAACGTGATGCACTTAAAAAAGAAGAAGCTAATAGAGCTATAAGAAAAGCATTAAAAGAAAAAAATAATTATTAGTTTTAGATTTCACTATATTGTGGTACAATATGGTGAAATAATTTGGGGATGTTTTTTGGATTCGCTCGGATTATTGAAGGTTTATAAGCATGTGAAGGTTGCTCTTCTAAAAAAGCCGAGGTTTAAATTAACCGCAAAAACAAATTTATTCGCAAATGCATCTCAACAATCATTTGCATATGCTTGCTAGTTTATAAAGCGGGCTGGCTATTCTAAATTTTCCTTTGGTTTAGAATCAGTCTTAGTTTAGAAGGATATATCTTATGTTTGCTTTTCTAAAATGTAAGATGAATATAATAGAAATAGATTAACTTTTTACTTGTTTATTCATAGAAGTTAATTGAAATTTTTGAATAAAATAAACATGTAGAAAATAAAGTGGATATAGTTTGATACCAGGGTTCGACTCCCTGCATCTCCACCAAATGGAACAAAAGTAGAAGATTGCCACATAATAGGAATATACTATGTACCTGGTCACTTCGTTGTAAGGGCACAAATGAGTGTCCGTAATAGAAAGAAGAAAGAGTAGCGAAAGCTACTTTTTTAATATTTAGTTTTAAATATTGATT
>CAVEPF010000104.1:0-6795 GCA_963617645.1 Anaerotignum sp.
GCATATAATTTACCAACATCATTAAATAATGCAAGCATAACAAATTTTTTAATATATGTTTTAGGTACATTAAATTGTATAGCATAATTATAAACAATGTATGCAAATTTCAAATTATAATCTATTAAATTGTTATCAATTTGTCTAATGAATTCTAGAGCTATTGATAATAAATTATTGTTATTAAAACTTTTATTAAAATCATTTTTCATAATATCATCTCTATTTTAATTAATTATACTATAAATACATAAATTAGACAAAAAGAAAACGCCCTGTTGGGCGCAATCTATTAAATTAAAATACCTTCAAAATGATCTAACATATGTTGAATAACTTCAGCAGATAGACCTTGATACTTAGCTGTTCTTTCTTTCCAAGTTTTGTCAAAGTACTTTACAGTTATAGATTTAAATCTTCTAACTTTTCTTTCACCTTCAAGAGAAAGACATCCTTCTTCAGCTTCGAAATATTCTGCTGAGTGTCCTACAACATGAGGATTATACATACAAATCATGTTGTTACCATCATAGAAAGTTAAAATTCTTTTGTTTTCACCAATCATATTAGCAGCTAGGCCAATACAATCATCTTTTAAACTTTCTAGAGTATCACATAAGTCTTTTAAAACTTTTGAATCTTTTCTAGTAGCATCAACAGAAGCTACTTTTAAGATATTTTCATCTTTAATAATTTCTCTAATCATAAAAACTCCTATAAACGTCAGTAATTATATAATAAACAATTACTTTTTTCAATTATTTAAATATTTTAACTATAAACTAATCCAACATGCTGGTCGAATTCCATAATATGTATTGTTTACTAAATCTTTGTATATACCATTATCTTTCGTTTTTTTAATATTTACATAAACATTATTCTCTTCATTTGGAGAACGTAGTAAATATGATAATTCGCCGTCATTAATCTTAAGTCCTTCTGAATATGAATATGAAGTATAGAAGAATTCTTCATTTAATAATATATTAGAGTAAGTAGAATAAACTTCACTATATGACAATAAGAAAATTTTGTCAATTGTGTTATCACATATATAACTGTTTTGAGTAGCAGTTGAAGTATTATCATTAATTACTTTTGTATTAAGTATTAATTCTTTTTCTAAATCATTAAATGCAGTCTCATAGAAACTAGTATTAAGCCATGAACGAATATATGAATACATATAGTTATTAGGATTAACATCATTTAACTTATTACCTACGTAGTCACTAGCTTCTTCTCTTAGAGTTTTTGTATGTTCAAAATCTTGTGAATCTAGGGTGAAACTTGCAAAAAGTAATGCTTTAGAATCACTACTCTCTAAAATCTTCCAGTTAATAGGTTCATATTTGAACCAAAAAACAGTCTTTAACGAAGGAATGTTTTCCTTTTGAATTGATGATGTAGAATCTTCTTCGTTATATACACCATCTGTTGTAGTTGGTCTATAATTTGTTAAATAAATACCTCTATAATCGTATTCATTATCATTTTCAACATCTAAATCAATATAATACATATAGTTTGAAACTTCAGAGTTAGAATAATAACCATAACTTGTCCAATTATAAAGATTTTCTTCATTTGGTATGTTTCCAACCATTTGATTTAAATCATTGATCAAGTCTATATTATTAACCTCACTTTGAGGATATGAACCAAAATTGATAGTATTGTTATTACCATAAGTATAATTACATTTAGGTTTTAAAGTAATATTCTGATCAATTATCCATTTAGCAATATAACCGTTTTTATCAGTAATAACTGTATCATTATATTCCCAACCAATGAATTGGTTACTACCTAAATTTTCAGGTGCACCAAAGTTAAAATCTTGTGCATAAACAACTTTTTTCTCTAAATCCCCTTTATATGTATATCCTGTTGTATCAAGAGTTATTGTATAAACTTTGCTATACTTAAATACTAATTTAATAGTTTCTTTATTAGTTGTAGGAGTGAATGAAACTTCGTTTGTTTCGCTTATCTTTTCATCTCCGTTATACCAACCAATAACCGCATAATCAGACGGAATAGTTTTACTAAATTTAAATATAGTATCATAGTAACTAGATGAACGATGATCTTTTGTAGTAGTTTCCTCTTCTGTATATAAATCATTATAAACTTTTTCAAAATTAAATTTATATAAAGAATATACATCATAAATTTTACTATCATTATTCCAGTTTAATAAGTATCCGTTTTCATCACTTATTTCACTTGCGTTGTTTGCAGTATCTTTAATATACCATGTGGTATTAAAGTTATGTAATTGATCTAATTGTCCTTCGTAATCTTTATTAATACGAATTGTATTTACTAGTTCATATTTAGAATCTTTATTTAAATCATATAATTTTAAGATAGCTTCATTTTTACTTGAATCAAGTACATAAAGCGTGTAATCTTGACTAAACACATTTCCGCAAATATCTACTGCTTCAATCTTATATGTAATAGTTTCTTCGTCAATTGATCCAGAAACTATAGTAGCTGTATAACTTAAAGTGCCACCAAAGTCGTCTAATACAGTAAATAAAGAATTAATATCATCAGTTTTTAAAATATAATCTGTATCATATGCATATGTAGCATGACACTCTTCATATACTTTAATATTACTAATAAGTTCAGATTTAGTGCTATTACCTGCTAAATCAGTTACTACAATATATAAACTTATAGTTGATCCACCAACAAGTGAAGCGTTATCAACGATTTCAAAGTTTGAACTATCTAATTTAATTTCCTCATCAAACGAATCATATGCAATAGCTTTAAACTCCGAAAAATCATTTTTTGCACCAATATATGTAACATTTGTTTTGTATGTAAGTGCTATATCTTTAGCACTATATACCTTTATTTCATTTGTTATTTCTGTAGTTTCGTTACCTACAATATCAATTGTTTTAAAACTAAATTTAACAGTTCTTCCACCTTCAATTTTTCCTTCTAATAAACTAACTGAAACACTAAGTTTATTATCAAATGAATCATAAGCTTCTGCACTAAATAATGAGTTATAATCATCACTATCTTTCATTACTTTTATTTGATTGTTAAACTCAATACGAGGAGTTCCATAAACTAAAATATCAGTTATAACTTTTTCTGAAGTATTTCCTAAACTATCTGTTGCACTAATTTTATACGTTAATTTAGAGCCAGCAGTTTGGTCACCATCTATTAATTCTATAGTAATATTAGATATCACATTACCTAATGAATCTTTAGCAACAATTCCTAAAGACTCTAAATCAATTGTATCGCTAACTTTAAAATTAGTTTTTATTGGGTCAGAAATTGTAGGCATACTATATACATTTACTTCATAAACAATTTCATTATAATTGCCATGGCAGTCACTTGCATAAGATTTAATCTTAATAATATTACCACCAACTTGTTCGCCTTCAAAAAGTTCTGTAGTAGCAGTTAAAGTTAGACCAAAACTATCTTTTGCACAAACACTAAATAATTCATTAGAAATTATATCAGTTTCTTTTATTGAATCAATTTCTGATTTTGTAATTTGAGGTAATCCATATACTTTAATATTATCAATAGTTTTTTCTAGAGTATTTCCAGCAATATCTTTTGTACTTAACACCAAACTAATTGTATCTCCAGCGTTATACGAAACTAAAGCACTTAAACTGATTTCTAGATTATTGCCATATGAGTCTTTAGCATACGCACTAAATAAACTAGCACTTAATGTATCAGATAAATTAATATAATCTTTAGTATTATCATATTCCATTGTAGGTATTCCATAAACTTTTATATTTGTAATATTTACTGTTCTTATGACGCCGTAATTACCACTAGCACTTAGCTTTATTGCAACTATATTACCTTCTTCTTGGTAACCTATAATTTGTGCAGTGACACTAACTTCGGCTCCGTCAGTATCAATAGCACTAGCATTTACTAAAGTTGTATAATCTGTTTCACTTTCTTTTATTCCATCAATATTAGTATAATTAATTGTTATATCATATTGAATCCACTTTGCATACAATGTAACATCATATGCAGGAACTCTTGTATATTCTTTACCAGATTCATCAAACCATCCAACAAATGAATAACCATCTTTTGTTAATGTATGATTTATTTCACTATCAAATTCTAATGTTTCATCAGGAAGTAAAGTAGCACAATTTGTTACATATTTAATAGTATATGAAGAACATTTATATTTGGCAGTAATTATTAAATTTTCGCCTTTAAATTCAAATGAATATGATTTATCACTTGATAAAAGTATAGAACCATTAAACCAACCTAAGAAAGTTGTTTTCTCACTTGAATATGTATCATTAAGAGTAATAGTACCACCTAAATTTATATCTTGGCAAATCTCTGTATAAGTTTCATCAATAACATCATCAAATTGGTATTTTATTGTTATTTTATAAAAATCCCAACCTGCAACAAGAGTTGTATTAGTAGTTTTATCAAAAGTTTTAACACTCTTCATATTTGAATCGTAATACATTACTCCATTTTCATCAAAATATCCTTTAAATTTACCATATCCAAAAGTAGGAGCTTTTAAACTAGTTATGTTATCACTTAAAGTTTCAGGCATTGGCAAACCAAAACGAGCATACACTCTTTCAGTTCCACTATTTCCACCATTCATATCAAAGGTTATTAGATATTCAACATATGTTTGTTTGTAATTAGCTTTAAATGTATAATCCCCAGTAATGTCGTCAAGCGAAGATGACCAATGTGAAAATTCATATTCATATGTAATATCACTTTTTCTTGTTGGTGAATCAATGATTGTATAAGTCTCACCTGCTTTGTATGTCTTTTTACTTAAAACTGTATCATCAAAATCAACAAATGTAACATTATAAACTGATTTGTCGCAAGTGTATGTTGCAATATATGTTGTTTGATACTTATTTGTTTTATCACTTATATCTTTCCATCCACTAAATGTGTATGTATGAGAATCATATACATAATTTTCTGGATTTGATGGTTTTTGATAACTATCATTATAATGATATTCTGTTTCAAATAAAGTCTTATTATCATAATCTAAATAAGTTACTTTATAATTAATATATTCTTTTTTATATATTGCAGTATATGTAGTATTCATTGTAGCTGCTACAATTTTTTTGTCCCAACCATCAAATGTATAATTGTATGTATCATCACTTTCTTTATAAGGTGTTTCACCAGTGTATGAAGGGGTAGTATTTTCTAAAACACTAGTATCAGTTTTTAGAATTGTTCCATCATCATTTTTCCAAGTAATAGTATAACTTTTTAGTTTTGAAATTTTAACTGTTTCATTGTATCCACAAACAGAACAACTTCTAGTCTTCTCTCCTTCTTGTGTTGCACTAGGTTCTTTTGTAACTACGAAGTCAGAAAATTTATGTTCCTCATAATCTTTTCTTGTAGTATGACCACATGTGCTAGCAAAATAATGTCCATGTTCATCAAAACTATATGTTGTTTCATAAGTATGAACATGTTCCCCCGGTTCTATAATATCTGTTTGTTTATATCCACATTTTGTACAATATCTTACTCTTGAACCTGGAGATTGTTCTGTAGCAGAATTAATAATAAGCCAATCAGAGTATGTGTGTTCTTCATAACTATCTTTTACATCATGCCCGCAAATAGCTTGATACCAGTGATAATTTGCGTCATAGGAATAAGTTTGTGAATATGTATGAACATGTTCACTTGTTTCCTCGTCCTTCCCACATGAATTTAGAGGGAATATAGCTAAAAATATAAAAATAAACAAAAATATAATTCTTTTTTTCATAGTGCAGAACCTCAAACTAATTACAAAAATTTATTTTTCTTATTATACCATGATTTAGACTTTTTTTCTACTAATTATCTTTTGTAAATCTAGTGATATAGTAATAGGGTAGAGAGAAAATAATAATATTTTCGTCCCTCCCATTGCACCGTACGTACGGTTCTCGTATACGGCGCTACATTTATATTCTACACAAACTACTAAGATAGTAATCCAAAGGGTTGACTAATCCAGGTCTTCCCTTTTTCTTATTGGCTTTACTTAAAACTTTATTATTTAAGATATAATTAATGACACTCAAAGAACATCTACGATACCAACCTAGTCTTGTATTTGCTGCTTTAAAGATACTTTCTTCATCAAAATTACATTTATATGATTTATTAATCTTTTGCAAATTCTTATAGATTGTCCTTGGTCTCTTCCACTGTTTTATAATTATTACTCTTACTTTATGTCTTAACCATTGTCCAAACTCAGTTATAAACATTTTCATATTTCCAATTCGAAAATAGTTTATCCAACCTCGGATAATTTGATTAAGCTTAGTAAAGGTTTTTGCTAGTGGGTGTGATACAGCGTGTTTTCTTTTTAGAACACATTTTATTTTTTCATAAAGTTTTGCTTTTCTATCATTTCCAGGTTTGCATTGCCAATCTTTTTCATTTTTCCAAAATGTAAAACCTAAGAAATTGCTATCGTTTGGTCTTACTATTTTAGTTTTAGTGGCAGACACTCTAAGAAATAATTTTCTTTCAAGCCAAGAAGTAACTGATTTCATAACACGTTCGGCTGCTACATCACTTTTAACAAAGATATTACAATCATCGGCGTATCTTACAAAATGTAGGCCTCTTTGTTCTAATTCCTTATCAAATTTATCTAGATAAATATTGCTAAGAATTGGGCTTAATGGTCCTCCCTGAGGTACTCCAACAGTTGTAGCTGATATTAAGCCATTATCTAAAACT
>CAVEPF010000105.1:0-15964 GCA_963617645.1 Anaerotignum sp.
CTATAATACTTGTTAAAGGACTCTTTAATTCATGACTAGCATTCGCAAAGAAGTCACGTTTAGCCTTCTTTAAATTCTTTTCATAAGTAATATCAATTAAAGTGAAACATACACCTTGTTTGCCGTTATTTATTGAATTAGTTTGAAAAATAGAAGAGACTAATAAATAAGCTTTGTCACTTATTTTAACTTCAATTTCTTTGTTTTTATTATTAAGTGTATCTCTAAATAGATTATTAAATTCAGGTAAAATAGTTATATTTAATAGAGTATCGTTTTCTTTGGGTTCGTAATTAAATAAATGCTTTATATAATCATTTACTAAAAGTACTTTCATTGAATCATCTACTATTATTAGTCCTTGATTCATAATGTTTAAAATATAATTTAATTTTTCTTTTTCAATCTTTAAATTATAAATTTTATTTTCAATCAATTCTTTTGTCTTATCTATTTCATTACTTAAATTATCAACATCTATTTCACTAGGAGTCAAATAAGATCCACTTACAATAAAATTAAGTCTGTTTATTTCTCTTTTTAATGGTTTTAAAGAACTCTCTAGGAAGTTAAAATCTATTATTATAAATACACCTAAAACACATATAAATAGAATAGATGTAGTAATAATATTTGATCTTATTTGATTTTTAACTGTAGTCATTAAAATTGCAGCACGTATGTAAAATGAATCAGTTGAAGAATAAAGTTGTGCATAATACATCATACTAGCGTCAAGAGTAGTAGAATAACGAATTATATATGTACCAAGATTTTTTATTTCTTCTCTGTCTAGATGATTTTCTTCAATTGAATCTTTATTAGTATCATACAAAACTGTACCTGTTGTATCAATAAATGTTACACGAACATTTTGATAAGTTTGTGTTATAACTTTAGATACATCACTAATAGCATTATTCGTATCTTTATACTCATCTAAGATATTTCTAGTTACATCTATAACTTCACTTAATTTAGCTTCGGAGTTTTTTTCGTTTTCTTTCTCAAGTGAAGATATATTAATCATTAACATTATAGTTAATGCTAGAAACAAAAGAACAGAATGTAATATAAATAATTTTTTCTTCATTAGCCTATTTTATACCCCACTCCATAAACAGTTTTTATAATTTTATTTTCTTTATCATTTAATTTTTTTCTTAGGGACGCAACATGCATATCAACAGATCTAGATTCAAAACAATTATCAGTTTGATATAATGCTTTGTTGATTTCTTCACGTGTTACAACACAATTCTTTTTAGTTATTAACAATTTTAAAATATTATATTCTGTATTAGTTAATTCTAATTCAGAATTTTTGTATGTAACAGTGTGTGCTAAATCATTAATTGTAATATCTTCATATTTTAAGTCATTATTTTTTCTTCTAAATCTAGCATTTACGCGGCTAATTAACTCTAAAATATCAAATGGTTTTTCGATATAATCATCAGCACCACTATCTAAACCTTCAATTTTATCTAAAGTCATTCTTTTAGCAGAAATAATAATGATATCAACATTATCATAGATATTGTTAGCACGAATTTTTTTAAGTACATCCATTCCACTTGCATCAGGTAACATAATATCTAATAAACACATATCAGGAGTCTTTTTATAAAATGCCTCCATAAACTCATTAGCACTAGAAAATGAGTAAACCTCATAACCAACTTTAGTTAAGGAAACATTAATAATTTTTTGTATATCTAAATCATCTTCAAGTGAATATATAATCTTCATAAGGGCCTCCTAATATTATAATTATATTTTACACCTAAAAACAAAAAAATTATATTATTTGTCTATCTTTATAATAGCCATTAATGATGTAAATTACCCATTCTGCAATATTTGTAGAGTGGTCAGCTATACGTTCTAAATATTTAACAATAAGTGCTGTATAAACAGTATAATTTTTACTAAATTTATTGTTATTTTCTTCCTCACTTATTAAATTTTCAATAATCTCTGCGTATTCAAAATCTACATGATCATCTCTTTTAATTGTGTCACGAGACAAAATAATATCGTGATTAATATAGGAATAAATAGAATCATTTACCATTTTCATTACGTAATCTATTAAATCTAAAATTCTTTGGTCTTTATGGTCTTTATTCTTAAGTTTTAAAGCGAACTCTAAGATATCTTTAGCGTGATCTCCTAATCGTTCAATGTCTTGAACCATTGACATGATTGCAGTAACCATTCTTAAATCTTCAGCATAAAGACGTTCTTTTGTCATTATATGAAGACAATAAGTTTCTATTAGTCTTTCGTAAGAATTGACCTCTTCATCGTTAATTTCCTTGTATTCTTTAAAAGGATCAAAGTTTTTGTATACATCGATTGCATAGTTTAAATTTCTAAGTACGCAACCACACATTTCTTTAATTAAATTATCTAAATTGCTAATCTCTTTTTCAATATCCATAAACTAACCAAACCTTCCTGTAATATAATCTTTTGTTTTTGTTTCTCTAGGGTGAGAGAATAATTCTTCAGTTTCATTAGTTTCAATAAGTTCACCTAACATAAAGAAAGAAGTGAAATCTGATATACGTGTAGCTTGTTGCATATTATGCGTAACAATAATGATTGTATAATCTTTTTTAAGTTCGTTAATTAAATCCTCAATTTTTTTAGTAGCAATAGGATCTAGAGCACTTGTAGGTTCATCCATTAAAATTACATCAGGCTCCATCGCAATAGTACGCGCAATACAAAGTCTTTGTTGTTGACCACCAGACATACCTAAAGCACTATCTTTAAGTCTATCTTTAACTTCATCATATAAGGATGCACCTCTTAAAGCTTTTTCTACAATCTTATCAAGAATTTCTTTTTTTCTAATACCTTGACATCTAGGACCATATGCTACATTATCATATATTGACATAGGAAATGGATTTGGTTGTTGGAAAACCATTCCTACCATTGTACGTAATACCATAGGGTTTAGGTCATTTATATTTTGATTCAAATATTTAATCTCTCCGTCAATTTTGCATGAGGGAATTAAATCATTTAAACGGTTTAAACAACGTAAAAAAGTAGATTTACCACATCCAGATGGCCCGATGAATGCCATAACTGTATTTTTTCTTATTTTCATATTAATGTTTTTGAGTACGTTATGTGACCCGTAACTTAAATTAATATTATTACAATCAAAAATAACAGGGTGCTTTGAATCGTCATACAATTCGTTGTAATTAGTTTCGTATGTATTTTGTTCCATATTTTACCTCGTTTGTTTCTTAATAAATTTATGAGAAATTAATTTAACTAATAAGTTTAAAATTAAATCAATAATAAGGATTATGATAGCGACCGCGCAACTTGCACTATAATTTGGGTTTTCACCTGCACAAAGGGACCAAATATGAATAGCTAGAGTAGCACTTGATTCTGTTAGAATAACTTTATCTTTAATTGAACTTCCTACTGCATAGATTAAAGCGGCACTTTCACCAATAATTTTACCTATTGATAAAAGAATCGCTGTTAATATACCCGGAAGAGCATTAGGTAACATTACTTTAAATATAGTTTGTGATTCACTTGCGCCTAGGGCTAAACTTGCACTCTTATATGAATCAGGAACTGTTTTAATAGCTTCACAAGTAGTTTTAATAATTGTAGGTAATAGTAATATTGCAAGAGTTAAACTACCACTTAATAAAGAACCACCATCAGTTAATCCTATTTTGTTTAAAAAAGGTACAAAGATTATAGCGCCTGCTAAACCATAAATAATAGAAGGGATACCACCAGCTAAATCAATTAAATTAACAAGGGTATTTTTAACTTTTCCATCACGAGCAAAGAAAGATAAGAATAATGAAGCACCTATTCCAAGAGGGAGTGCGATAAGTAATGTAATTGCGATAACAATTAAAGTTGAGATTAAACTACCTCTAATACCACCGCCTAGTGTAGATACAGTAAATGATTGTATCTCTGTAGCCACGCTAAATGCCTCGGCCATACTTTTAGCACCGTCTTTAGCACTAGATAGAATTATTTCATCATCTTTTATAAGTAGACAGTTATCGATACTTAAACCAATCGAAACACTTGTGTATGATGAATCTGAACTCTTTTTCATTGAATTTAAAGGAGATGCATTATCAATGTAAGAAATAATAACAATTTTCTCTTTGTTATTATCATAAGAATCAGATAAACCAATGCCAAAGTTTTCTATAAAATAAACGTCACTTATATTAGGATTATTAAATTTTTTGTCAGAAACAACATAAGAACTTGTAAGAGTTTCAGTTTTAATATTATAATCCTCTGTCAAAAATTTAAAACTAAGTACATCTTTACCATTTGCAAATATAAATATGATTATAAATAGTAAGATAAGTACTGCTATAGAGGAATTTAAATAGGCAAAAATAGTTCGGAGAACATCTTTAAATGTTCTCAATTTTCTATTTGTATTTATCATTATTTTTGATTTCCTTTTGATAGTTTTTTGTTAACATAATTTAACATCATATTAGATAATAAAATTATTATAATTAACATGATACCAACAGAGAAACGGATATCATATTTTAAACCAGTAGCTTCTGAAAAGCCTGATAACATTGTTGTAGTTAGTGTACGAGTAGTGAAGAATAAATTGAAGTTAGGACCACTTCCGGCATTACCACAAACCATAGTAATAGCTGTTGCTTCACCTAAAGCTTTAGCAATACCTAAAATAAGACCGGCAAATATACCGCTTCTTGCAGATACTAAAACAACTTTAAAATTAGTTTCACTTTTACTAGCTCCAAGGGCTAAACTTCCTAGTTCAAGATTTTTATTTACAGCCTTAATTGCTGTAATAGATAACATTGTTACAGTAGGTATAGACATCATTGTTAAAACTAATACAGAAGATAGTGTTGATAAACCACCTGCTGTTTGTAAATTGAAAAGATCAGCAAGTTTTTTAACTAATATAGTAATTTCTGCTTTACCAAACATACCATAAATTACTGAAGGTATTGATGCTAGTATTTCAATAATAGTATTTAGAACAGTTCCTAGCGGTTTAGGAGACATTTTAACAATAACTAAAGCACTCATAATAGAAATAGGTGCTGTAAATAAAATTGTTAAAAATGTAACATAAATACTATTTAATATAATAAAGCCGGCACCAAAGCCATTTGCCCCGTCTTCAGTCCATTTTAAACCTGTTAAAAAGCTCCAAAAATTAACTTTTACTGTTGCGCCGTCTATTGTATATGTAGAAAAGAATGGTTTAACACCTTTTACGCCAATAAACAATACTATAAATAACACACAAGACGAACTTAGAAGGGTTAGTATAAATAATAAAGTTCGGACTATAGAGTCCGACTTTGTTTTATTATTTGCTTTAATTTCTATTTTAGTTTTATCAATGTAACTTAAATTTACATTACATCTTTCCATACTGTTTTACTTCCTTTGTAAATTGAAGAAAGAAGAGTGGAATCTGCATTTTTTAATGGGTTTTTAGAATTTACTACAGCAACGATTGCATCTGTACAGATCTTACCACTAGTATTTTCAGCAGCTGCTTCATTAGATTCAAGCTCACGTGATAAGAATCCAATGTCAAGCTTTCCTGTAGCCGCATCCTTTTCGCTACCTTGAGTATGCTTATAAGCATCTCCACTACCTGTATGATTATGTTCAGCTATAAAGTTACCACAAAGAGGTGAGAAAGCAGCTGTAAGTTTCTTTGCAATCTTTTCTACTGATGTAGAACCACCAAATGAAACTTTAATAGAAGAATTGTCTTCATTACAAATTGGGTAATTAGCTTTAATTTCATCCCATGATTTATCAGTTGTTTTAATTGTTAAGATACCATCATTTGATTTAATAATAGCTTTAGCTGTTGATGTTGACATATAAGCTACAAATGCTGCTACGATTTGACCAACTTTACTGTCAGATGCATAATCATTTCTAATTACATAATTAAAGTTTCTAGTTAATTCATAAGTGTTGTTAAGTACATTAGCTTCAGTAGGTTCTACGTTATTATAGTTTAAACCATTTAAACCAGAACCTTCTAAGCTTGATAATGAAATATAACCAATACCATATTCATCATTTTTAATACTGTTTACCATATCTCCATTAGAAGATACTTCAACATAACCACTAACTAAACCTTCGTTAGATGCCTTTTGACTAGACATTCCAATTTTAGTAAAGAATCCATCACGAGTACCTGAGGTAGTGTCTCTAGTGTAGGCAGTGATTTTTTTAGATGTATCAAAGTTAGATACGCTACTACTAGGTTGGCTTGAACCAGTGTTGCTATCTGAAGTTGATTCGTTGTTGTTTCCACAAGATGTTAAAGCTAGGCCGATACTTAGAGAAGCTAGTCCTAAACTTAAAGTTTTTATAATTTTGTTTGTCATAATTTTGTCTCCTTAAATTACACCTATATTTTATTTTTTTAGGTCTTTACAATCTATCATGTACTTGTAAATAAATGTAAAGGAATTGTAAAGATAGCTAAATTAATCTGCCAGAGCTAGAGTCGTTAGCGAAATGTAAATGTTTTCACTTATAAAAGTCTTTAAAAAGTTTTTAAATAGAGTATAATTAAAATGATAAAAGTTTTAATAATAGGAGATAAAAATTTAATCATGGAAAACAAAACAAAATTATTTGCTTTAAGCGCAAACCCTGAACTTGCTGAGGAAATTTCAAAATTTTCAAATTTACCTCTTGCTAAATGTCAAGTTTTACATTTTGCTGATGGAGAAATCAATGTAAATATTGATGAAACAGTTAGAGGCTGCGATGTATTTGTAGTTCAACCTACAAGCGCTCCTGCAAATGATCACTTAATGGAATTATTAATTATGTGTGATGCACTAAAGAGAGCTAGTGCTAAATCTATTAATTTAATTATCCCTTACTATGGATATAGTAGACAAGACAGAAAGGCTAAGAGCCGTCAACCAATTAGTGCTAAATTAGTTGCTGATTTAATTGAAAAAGCTGGTGCTAACCGTGTTATCGTTATGGATATTCATGCAGCTCAAATTCAAGGTTTCTTCAATATTCCTGTTGATAATCTTATGGGATTATCTACACTTGCTAACTATATTATTGATAAGAAGTTAGAAAATGTTTGTGTTGTTTCACCAGACCACGGTGGTGTTACTCGTGCTCGTGAATTAGCTAAGGTTTTAGAGGCACCTATTGCTATTATCGATAAGCGTCGTCCTGAACCTAATAAGGCTGAAGTTATGAATATCATTGGTAATGTAGAAGGTATGAACTGCGTTATGATTGATGATATGATCGATACTGCAGGTACTATTTGTGCTGCAGCTGCTGCCCTTAAGAAAAATGGTGCAAAGGATATTTATGCACTTGCTACTCATGGTGTATTATCAGGCCCTGCTATTGAACGTATTGATGCTTCTGAACTAAAAGAAGTTGTTGTTACAAATACTATTAGACAAGGCGAAGATAAGAAGTCTGAAAAAATTAAAGTATTATCTGTAGGTAAATTATTAGGACACGCAATTAACAGAATAGTTCGTGATGAACCTTTATCTGGTTTATTCACATATTCTTATGACAAGTCAAAGAGAGAATTATTATAATGAAATTAATTGTAGGTCTTGGAAATATAGGTAATGAATATGAAGGCACTAGACATAATGTAGGTTTTTCAACTATTGACATTTTAGCTAGTAAATTAAATTTAACTTTTAATTTAGAACCTAAATTTAAAGGCCTAATAGCTAGCGCTAATATAAGTGGTGAAAAGGTTATTTTACTTAAACCTACCACTTATATGAACTTATCTGGTGAGGCTGTTAGTTTAGTTATGAATTATTATAAAATTGATATTGAAGATTTTATTGTAATTTGCGATGATCTAGATATGGAAGTTGGAAAACTAAGATTTAGAACTAAAGGTAGTGCTGGTGGACACAACGGACTTAAAAATATCATTTTACATTTAAATACTGAACAATTTAATCGTATTAAGATTGGTATTTCTCGTGATAAAAATATTCCTGTTGTTGATTATGTTTTAGGTCATTTTTCTAAAGATGATAAAGAAAAAATTGAATTAGCATTTGAAAAAACTGCTAGTTCTCTATATGATTATTTAAATCATAAAGACATACAAAAAATGGCGTTAGATTTAACTAAATAAAAAATGTGCTTATTCTTTTGAATAAGCCTTTTTGTGTCTAGGAGGTTATTATGATTGTAGATTATTTATCAAAGTACAAAATTTATGATGAAATTATAAATAAAGATAAAGTAAATATCAAACATGCTAATAATGAGTTTTTTTTGTCTTGTGTGATAGCGGACTTTTTAAAAGGAAATAATACAATATTTGTAGTATATCCTAATCTTTATCTAGCACAAAAAGCATATGATAGTCTTGTAAACATTGTGCCTGATGATTCTGTTTTATTCTATCCTGGGGATGAATTAATAGCCGAAGAAATACTTACAATGTCAGGGGATTTTAAATATGAAAGAATTAATACAATAATTTCTTTATTAGATAAAACAAAGAAATACATTGTAGTAATGAATTTAAATAGTGCTATTAAGTATGAACTTCCTAAAGAAAATTGGATTAGATCCATTAAAACAATTAGAAATGGTGAAGATATAAACCCCGAAAATTTAGTTGAGTACTTAGTACGTATAGGTTATAAACAAACTTATACCGTTACCCGTACTGGTGAATTTAGTAAAAGAGGAGAAATACTTGATATATACCCACTAAATTATGATTTACCACTACGTCTAGATTTTTTTGATACAGAAATTGAGACTATAAAAGAATTTGATATTGAAACACAAAAATCTTTAAAAGAAGTATCTAGTTTTACATTAATTCCTGTTTATGAATTATTCTATAGTAAAAATGAATTAGGAAGTGCCTTAGAAAAAATAAGCAAGTATAAAGAAACACTTGATTTAAGTTTAGAAGAAAGCACTAAATTAGATAAAGACATTGATAATTTAAGTTTGATGAATAATCTCGATAACTTAAACAGTTATATTAGATTCTTTTCAGATATTAAAACAACAATTTTTTCGTTTAGAGAAGATAAAAGAATTTATTTATATGATTTAGCTACTTTAAAAAGTGATAATTTAAAGATGACGCGTGATCTTAAAGAATATTATGATACTGTTAACTTATCTAATTTATTTTCCTTAGATTCATATTATCCACTAGATGAATTAATAAATAGTTCAAACGCTTTATTTGAAACAACTATTGAATACTTTAACGATGGTATTGAGCCTAATTTATCACATATAGATAAAATGAAAGGTATACCTGAAGTTATTGTAAAAAATTTATCTGAATTAATTAATACTACTACAATTTTATTAATAAAGTCTGAATTAAGACTTGTTAGAATAAAAGATATATTACTTGAAAATTCTATTCCATATAAATCAATACTTAAAGATTATGATATTAAAAAAGGTGTTATTAATATTATCTACGGCGAGTCTTTCTTAAATTTATCTTTAAATAACAAAGAATTAAATATTATTAATGAAGATGCACTATTTGATAATACTTATACTTTTAAACGCCCTAAATATAAATCTGTTTATAAAAATACAACAAAAGTAAGTCATTATAATGAACTTAAAATAAATGATTATGTTGTGCATTTTGATTATGGTGTTGGTGTTTATCAAGGACTTCAAACACTTTCAAACGATAATAAGTTAAGAGATTATTTAAAAATTCAATATGAAGATGGTTCTTTATATATTCCTCTTGAACAAATAAATCGAATCGAAAAATTTAATACTGGTGACACTGATAATGTAACTATTAATAAATTAAAGAGTAATAAGTGGCATCAAGCGAAAGAGAAAGTTAGAAAACGTGTTAAAGATATATCTGATAAACTTGTTAAAATGTATAGCACAAGACAAAAAGAAATAGGCTTTAAATTTGATTCTGATACTACATTAGACCTTGAGTTTGCACAGAGTTTTCCGTATGAATTAACACCTGACCAAGAAAAGGCAATAAACGATGTAAAACGCGATATGGAAAGTGATAAAGTAATGGACCGTTTAATTTGCGGAGATGTAGGGTATGGTAAAACAGAAGTTGCCCTAAGAGCTGCATTTAAAGCTGTTTCAAACTTGAAACAAGTTGCACTTTTAGCACCTACAACAATTCTTGTTCAACAACATTACAATACATTTAAAAATCGTATGCAAAGTTTTGGTGTTAAAGTTGAATATGTAAATCGCTTTGTAACAACAAAGAATCAAAAAATATTAATGGAACGTCTAAAAAACGGGGATATTGATATTTTAATTGGTACTCATAGAATTTTATCTAGTGATTTTGTTTATAAAGATCTAGGCTTATTAATTATCGATGAGGAACAAAGATTTGGGGTAATGCACAAGGAAAAGATTAGAGAGATGAAAGCTAATGTAGATACAATTACATTAAGTGCAACTCCTATTCCTCGTACATTACAAATGTCTATTGCTGGTATGAAAGATTTATCAATGATAGAGACTCCTCCTAAAAATAGATACCCTATTCAAACTTATGTAATTGAGCGAAATGATGCAATTATTAAGGATGCAATCACGCGCGAGATGACTCGTGGTGGTCAAGTATTTTATATGTATAATTTAGTATCAAATATAGAAGAGAAAGCTTATCATATTCAAACACTTGTGCCAGAAGCTCGCATATGTATTGCGCACGGACAATTAGATAAAACTGAATTAGAAGATAAAATTAATTCTTTCATAAATCATGAGTATGATGTTTTAGTTTGTACAACAATTATTGAAACAGGTATTGATATTCCTGATTGTAATACACTAATAATTGATGATGCGACTAGACTTGGTTTGTCTCAGTTATATCAATTACGTGGTAGAGTCGGTAGAAGTGATCGAATTGCCTATGCATATTTAATGTATAATAAAAACCAAGAACTAACAGAGAATACTAAGAAACGTCTTGATGCTATTAAAGAGTTCAATGAACTTGGTAGTGGGTATAAGATTGCAATGCGTGACTTAGCTATAAGAGGAGCCGGAGATGTTTTAGGCGGAGAACAATCAGGCTTTATTACAAGTGTGGGTTTAGAAACATTTATGCAAATTTTAAATGAAGAAATTGATAAGATAAAAGACCCAGAAAAGACACAAAGAATAGAAGATATTAAACCTAAAAACGTTCAACTTGTATCACGCACTATAAGTTCGAATTATATTGCAAATGAAGCCGTTAAAATTGAAATTCACAAGAAAATTGATAAATTACATAGCTTAGCTGATATAGAGGCTTTATCAAACGAATTAATTGATAGATTTGGTCAATATGACAATACTATTAAGTATTATATGTATGAGAAATTATTTACTAATTTAGTAAATGAACATGGTATAGAACATATAGAGTCTGGTGAATATGAGGTGAGCCTATATTACACTAGAGAAGCTAGTGAAAAACTAGATGGTAATAAATTATTTGAAACAAGTAATAAAGTTGATAGAAATATACGTTTAAAATATGTTAATAAACAAATAGTTGTTACTTATAAAAAAGAAAAACAAGATCCTAATAAATATTTAATTGTTCTATGTAACTTCTTAGAAAAATTATACAATTAAAAAATAGTTAATTTTTCCGAAAAGTATAATCTATAAGTGCTAAAATAAATACGATTAGATTTAATCTAGAGGAGAATATTATGGATTTACCATTTTCAATTGATTTAAGTAATAAAGTAGTAGTTATAACAGGAGCTGGCGGAGTTATTTGTTCACATTTAGCTAAGGCTATTGCCAAATGTAATGCAAAAGTTGCATTATTAAATAGAACAAAAGCTAAGTCTGATGCTGTAGCTTTTGATATTATAAAAGAAGGCGGAATAGCTAAAAGTTATCAATGTAACGTTGTTGATAAGGCGGATTTAGAGAAAGTACATAGTGAGATATTATCAGATTTTGGTCCTTGTGACATTTTAATTAATGGTGCTGGTGGAAATAATGCATCCGCAAATACAGAGTGCGAATTTGCAGAACTTAATCAAAAAGAAGATATTAAAACCTTCTTTGATTTAGATGAAGAAGGAATAAATTCTGTATTCAATTTAAATTTTATGGGAACATTATTACCTTCTCAAGTTTTCTCAAAAGATATGATAGGTAGAAAAGATTGTTCTATTTTAAATATTTCAAGTATGGCTGCTATATTACCACTTACTAAAACTGTTGCATATAGCGCAGCTAAAGCTAGTATTGATAACTTTACTAAATGGCTTGCAGTGCATTTCTCTCATGTTGGTATTAGAGTAAATGCTATAGCACCAGGATTCTTTAGAACAACTCAAAATGAGAAATTATTATTTAATGAAGATAATACCCCAACTGAGAGAACTAAGAAAATTTTAGCTGCTACTCCTATGCACGAACTAGGTCAACTTGATGATTTAGTCGGCGCAACCCTATTTTTAATTTCTGCTTCTGCCGCAAGATTTGTTACAGGTGTTAGTTTAGCTATTGACGGCGGATTCTCAAGTTATAGTGGTGTTTAATTAAACAAAAAATTAAGAAGGCAAAATTTAGCCTTCTTTTTTCTTATGCAATTTGTTAGTTTAATTTGACTTAACAAAATTTAATAAACTTCTTTTAAACATATTTAAAATTTGATATAATTAAGCGTAATGATTTATGAGGTATTTTATGAAATATGATGTTGTAATTGTAGGTGCAGGTCCTTGCGGTATCTTTTGTGCTTATGAATTAGTTGAAAAAAATAAAGATTTAAAAGTTTTATTAATTGACAAAGGCCATGATATTTATAAAAGAAGATGCCCTGTTTTAGAGCATAAGATTGCAAAATGTCCTCAAAATAAAGAGGGAATTTCAGGATGTTACCCATCTTGTTCAATAACTGATGGTTTCGGTGGTGCTGGTGCTTATTCTGATGGAAAATTTAATATTACTTCAGAATTTGGCGGTTGGATGACTGAATATCTTGATGATTCTACAGTATTAGATTTGATTAAATATGTTGATGATATTCAACTTAAATATGGTGCTACTACAGTAATTACAGATCCTACAACTAAAGTAGTTCGTGATATTGAGCGTAGAGCTATTGGTGCAGGACTTAAATTATTACGTAGCCAAGTTCGTCATTTAGGCACTGAGTCAAATCAAGAGATATTAAAGAAAATTTATAACTACTTAGATGAACACATCGATATGCGTTATAACACTAAAGTTGATGATATTTTAGTAGAGAACGATAATGTTGTTGGTGTTAAAATTGGGGAAGAAATAATTGATACAAATAAAGTATTACTTGCAGTAGGTCGTGATGGTTCTTTATGGCTTGAAGAAGTTTGTAAGAAACATGGTATTCAACTTAAAAATAACCAAGTAGATGTTGGTGTACGTGTTGAAACATCTAACCTTGTTATGGAAGAAATAAATGAAAATTTATACGAAGGAAAATTTGTATATTCAACAAGCGTTGGTACAAAGGTTCGTACATTCTGTAGTAATCCATCAGGTCACGTTGTAGTTGAAAACCATTCAGGTACAATTTTAGCAAACGGACATGCGTATGGTGATATTAAACTTGGAACAAATAACACAAACTTTGCTCTTCTTGTATCACACAAATTCTCTGATCCTTTCAATAAACCAAACGAGTATGCTCACGAAGTTAGCCGTTTAGCTAATCAATTATCTTGTGGTTCAGTTATTGTTCAAAGATATGGCGATATTTTAAAAGGTAGAAGAACAACTGAAAAGCGTTTAAGAGAAGGTTTCATAGAACCAAGCTTAAAAGAAGCTGTTCCTGGAGATTTGGGTTTAGTTTTACCATATAACACTATGAAGTCAATCATTGAGATGATTGAAGCATTAGATCATATTACACCAGGTATTGCAAATGAACACACTCTTTTATATGGAGTTGAAGCTAAGTTCTATTCATCTAGACCTATTGTAAATAATAAATTTATGACAAAAGTTAATGGATTATATGTAGGTGGAGACGGCGCTGGTATAACTCGTGGTCTTGCTCAAGCTAGTGCTAATGGTGTTTGGGTAGCTCGTGATATGCTTAATTTGACAGGTGTAGAAACTAAAGAAGTAAATATTGACTAAGGAGATATAAATATGAGTACATGTGTAGTAATGGGTAGCCAATGGGGCGATGAAGGTAAAGGTAAAATTACTGATTTTTTAGCAATGAATGCGGATGTAGTTGTTAGATATCAAGGTGGTAACAACGCAGGGCACACAATTGTTATTGACGGAGTTAAATATGCTCTTCAATCAATTCCTTCAGGAATCTTTAATCCTCATATTGTAAACGTTGTAGCTAATGGTGTTGTTTTAAATCCTCGTGCATTTTTAGAAGAATTACATGGCCTAGAAGCTAGAGGTATTACTAATTATCAACTTAAAATATCAGATAGAGCATCTCTAATTATGCCTTATCATTTAATGCTTGACGGCGCTAGTGAAAACTTAAAAGGTGATAAGAAGATTGGTACTACAAAAAAGGGTATTGGTCCTTGTTATACTGATAAAGCTAGTAGAATTGGTCTTAGAGTTGGGGATTTACTTGAACCAGAATTCTTTAAAGAAAGACTTCATGAAGCTCTAATTATAAAGAATAGAGAATTACAAATGTATGGCTTAGAAGAAGTAAATGAAGATGAAATATATAATGAATATATGTTTTATGCTAAAGAATTAGCTCCATTTATTTGTGATACATCTGTACTATTAAATAAATATCTAGAAGAAAATAAAAAGGTCTTATTTGAAGGTGCACAAGGTGCTATGTTATGTCTTGATCATGGTACTTTCCCATATGTTACATCATCAAGCCCATTAGCTTCATCAATTCCATTAAATGCTGGTATTGCACCTAAATATATCAATACTGTTGTAGGTATTGCTAAAGCTTATAATACACGTGTAGGTGCTGGTCCTTTCCCTACAGAAATTGAAGGAGAACTTGCTTCATATATTCGTGAAAGAGGACACGAATATGGTACTGTTACAAAGAGACCTAGAAGAGTAGGATATCTTGATTTAGTAGTATTAAAGAACGCAGTCCGTTTAAGTGGTGTAACTAGCTGGAGTTTAATGTTATTTGATGTATTAACTGGTATCTCTGAGCTTAAAGTATGTACTTCATATTCTTTAGACGGAAAAACTATCGATTACGAACCAGGATGTTTAAGTGTATTTGAAAGATGTAAACCTAACTACACAGTTTTACCAGGATGGACTGAAGATATTTCGCACTGTGCTTCATTTGAAGAATTACCAGAAAATGCTAAAAAATATATTGAATTTATAGAAAAAGAAACTGGTGTAAGTGTTGATATGATTTCTGTTGGTGCAGATAGAAGTCAAACTATTGTTCGTAAGAAAGTATTCTAATGGAAAATTTATTAGTAAGTGCTTGCTTAATGGGTTTAAATGTTAAATATAATGGAATGAACAACTACAATCCTAAAATTGTAGAACTAATGAAATATTATAATTTAATACCTATATGTCCTGAATTTGAAGGTGGACTTAGTATACCTCGTGTTCCTTCTGAAATTAAAGAGAATCGTGTAATCAATAAAAACGGTATTGATCTAACAGAAAATTTTACTATAGGTGCAAACAAAGCGCTTATTAAAGCTCGAGAATTTTCGTGTGCCAAAGCACTTCTTAAAGAAAAAAGTCCATCTTGCGGTAAAGTCAGATATGATGGTTCTTTTACTGGAAAAATCATTTCAAAAAGCGGAATAACTGCAAACTTACTTCAAGAAAACAATATAGAAGTTTATTCAGAAGAAGAAATAGATAAACTAATTAATTTAAAGAAATAAAAACAACAGATAGCGAAAACTATCTGTTATTT
>CAVEPF010000105.1:15974-24676 GCA_963617645.1 Anaerotignum sp.
CTGTTATTTTTTTAGTTAAATTTTACTTTAAATTGTATTTGATTTCTATGTTATTATCTTTAATTTCAATGTTAGCGATTGCGCCTGAAAGTATTGGTAAACAAGGTTTTAAATGACCGAAATCAGCATTTATAATAATAGGCACATTAAATTCTTTAAGAGTATCAATTATAGCATCTTCATGAGTTAAATTAACAAATGTTTGATTATAAGTATAAGGACGACCGAATATAAAGCCTTTTAAATATTTAAACCAGCCAGCCCTTTTTAAATGAATTAAAGCCATTTTAACTAGACTAGGGTCTAAATCACAAGATTCTAAAAACCAAATAATACCATCATCTTTATATTTTTCGTTAAACTCATTTACTTTATCATAATTTGTTCCTACTAGATATGTAAGAGAATCTAAGCAACCTCCTATTAATCTACCTGTAAAAGGCACATAATTTATAGTTTTAATTTCTTTAATAGTATCAAGATTGTAAGACTCATAAGGGTTTATATCTGATTTCAAAGAATTTAATTCAAATTTAGGATATCCTTTAAATTCTAACTTTTCACCCCTCATCAATTCGATTTGATCTAATTGCGATTTTTCTAACTTTTGCGACCCAAATTCTGGTGCATTATACCCATAAACTGAGCAAACATCGCAAAGAGTAGTAAGTAAAAATGTTAAATGAGTATTATCAGAATAGCCCATAAAAAATGTTGGAGGTAAACTTTTAATATATGCAAAATCAATTTGATCAAGAATTTCGCAAAGTAAATTTCCACCACCTACGGATAATATAAAATTATTTTCTTGATAAGCTTTAGTAAACTCTGCGGCACAAGACTCGTTTGTGTTTGATCTATAGCCAATTGAAGAGAATATATTTTCTCCCTTTATTATTTCTATATTTAAATCATTGAAGTGCTCTATAGCTTTTGCTAGACGCGATTTATAAGGCTCAGTAGTGCAGCCAAATGATGGTGCTATTAAATTAAGTTTAGTATTTAAAAAATGTGGATATCTCATATTTACCTCTTTTATAAAGATAATAATATCTTATAATAAATTAAAAACTTTTCCAACTTTTTAATTTACTTAAATAGAGATTAAAAGGATTTTGCTTAAGTTAAACTTAGCAAAGTAGAATGTTAACATAAGTTATTATTTTTTTTTATAATTTGAAAATTATGTGTATTATAGACACAAAACAAATAAATCTAATTCAATAAATTGAAATTACTCATTATAAATGCTATAATTTGCTAAAAAAAGGATAACGAATATGTCTCTAGTAAATATTATTGAAACTGATAAAGAAAAAAATAAGGTGAAAATGGACAAGGGATTAATTCCTTCTGTTTCATACTTTTATTTAAATAATTATTCTCAACTTAAATATGATTTAAAATACGCTAAAGATGAAGAGTTATATAATGGACAAACTATTCATGTATATGCCAGGGCATATAAAGGTTCATTATTTAAGTTTATTTTATGTGAATCGTTAGAAGATATTAAAAATTTTGATTATTCTAACGAGGCTTTAAAAACATATGCTAAGAAGAGAAATTTTGAATATTTTAATGTTAATGATTTAGATTTAAAGAAAACTATAACAGTTATAATTATTAATGATAATACTAGCCACGTAGAATTTGTAAAGAAATTTTGTTTTTTAAATACTTATCAAGACAAAACAAATTATCAAGTAACGTATAGATTTGATGAGGGTAAGAATATTATTTTTAGTTATAAATTATTAAAAGATTTTGGAGCATTATTTAAAGAATATAATACTGCAATGCGCTTCGATTTAGCCGCTACAAGAAATGGAGAATACGAATAATGAATGATTTTAAGTTACCGCTTTTTATGAGACTTAATAAATGGATATACCTTGCATTAATGATTTCGTTTTTTGCACTTGGTATAGGTCTGTCCTTTTTAGCTGCTACTAAAGACAATAATGCATTATATTTTCTTGCAATTATAAGCTTTTTGATTTCAACATTTTCAATGACTTCCTTTTTCTCTCGTATATTCAAATTTAAACCTAAAAAGGAAACATATAAAACATTAGATTATAACTATGTTGCACCTCTTGATTTAGTATCTAGTCTAAAACAAAATGGTTTTGAATTTAGAAAAAATGGATTTGGTTATGTAGCTAGTAAAATCGTTGGTAAAACTTGTTATAAAGTTACAATAGTTGAAAATGTTAAGGAATATATGAATCCTGATAAGGATAAAACAGATAATACTAAAACTAAAGGTATTGATAGATGTAATGAGTTTGTTGCATTTGAATTCTTTACTGTAGATGAGGATAAAATATATGAGAAAGCTCCGCAATTATCATTTGCCGGAGAAAAGGTTAGTTATACATCTTTTATTTATTTAGATGATGCTATAAGAGAGTGTAATGTGGTGGATCACTTAAATCACACAAATAGTCGTCTTTATTTAATGAATCTACTTAATTTAGAAGTTGCTACAAAGGAATAAAAAATGAAAGAAGTTATAAGAATCTATAAACCCGAACTTTCTAATTGTCCACTTTGTAATTCTAAACTCGTTTATAGATACACTACTAGCAATAAGGTTATCCAATTTTCTAATGGTAAAAAGTTTCGTATTAAAAATTTAGGTTATTCTTGTCCTAACCTTGAATGTAAGGCTAGTGATACTATATTTACAAGCCAAACGGCTTCTAAATTTTGTATAAAAGGTTATACATATAGTGCTAAAGTTATCACACTAATAACGATTCTTAAAGAAAAAGGATGGCCAAGAGAAAAAATTTGTGCACATTTAGAGTTAATGGGTATTGAAATAAGTGATCGAAATATTGATAATATTGCTCAAAAAGAAGAATTACTTAAGAATGAAAACTATTTAGAAAATATTAAAAGAGAATATGATTTCATGATTAAACATTATGGACAAATAAGAATATCCATTGATTCCCTTGTTGTAAGTGGCATTCGCGCTGTTTCTATTAGAGATTCATTTCATAATCATCAAATTGGAGTACATTATTTTAAAAATGATGATTTAGTAACACTAAAAAAAATACTTAGTGATTATGTAAAAGATCCTAATTTAAAATGTATTACAACAGTAAGAAAGAATACTACTTTCTTTGAATGCTTAAAAGAAACAGTAGATAGAGATATGGAATATATACATTTTATTAAATATTAGTAATAAAAGGATATAATATGTTATTTTTTAAAAATGATTATAATTGTTTAGGCTCTAAAGAAATTTTAAATAAATTGTTAGGATTATCTGACGAAGATAATATAGGATATGGATTAGATAAACATACAGATATTGCTAAAGAACTTATTAGAAAAGAAATTGGCAATAAAGACGCTGATATTTATTTCTTAAGTGGTGGTACTATTACAAATCGAATTGGTTTGTATGCTTGTTTAAAACCGTATGAAGCAGTAATTGGTGCAACTAGCGCACATATTAATGTTCACGAAACAGGTGCTGTTGAATCAACAGGGCACAAAGTATTAACTATAGATTCTCAAGATGGAAAAATAAACGTTAAAGAAATAAAAGAACTTTTAGATAAACACCAAAATTTTCACATGGTTAAACCTAAATGTGTATATATTTCAGAGTCTACAGAATTAGGAACTACATATACAAAAGAAGAAATAAGTGAACTTTATAAGTTTTGTAAAGATAATGATTTATATTTATTTATTGATGGCGCAAGACTTGGGGTGGCACTTATTGCAGAAAACATAAGTATGGAGTTTATTGCTAAAAATTGTGATATATTTTATATAGGAGGCACTAAAAATGGTGCACCTCTTGGTGAAGCTTTAGTTATAACTAATAATACATTAAAGAGAGAATTTCAATATTTGTTAAAAAACCAAGGCGGTTTACTTGCTAAAGGTTATTTGTGTGGTATTATATTTGAGGAACTATTTAAAAATAATTTATATTATAAGAATGCAACTAATAGTTACTTAATGGCAAAAAAACTTAGAATGGTATTTAAAAAACATAATCTTGAAGAAGTTTATGAAAACAACACAAACCAAATATTTATTCGCATCAATCATTTAACATGTAAAAAACTAAAAGAACATGTTTTATTTGAAATAAGTGAAACTTATAAAGACTATGTGATTGTTAGATTTGTTACAAACTTTAATACTAAAGAAGAGACTATTCTAGAGTTTGATAGATTGTTGAATGAATTATTATAATTTTTTAAAATTCAAATGTAAAATTTTTAATAAAAATTTACAAGATTTAAATAATTTGATATAATAAAAGTTGCAAAGGAGATATATAAGACTATGAAAGTATCATATGGTGAAAGATGTAAAGCATTAGATATTTATGACAAGAAGATTCTTGAAAACTTACAAGAAGATGGAGGTATGACAAACCTTGAATTATCAAAGCGTATTGGTTTAGCACCTTCTTCATGTTTGCTTAGAACAAAAGCTTTAAGAGATGCAGGAATAATTGCTAAAACTTCAATATTAGTTGATGAAAAGAAATTAGGATACCAAATTGTAGCTTTTGCAAGAATTGAAATTTCAGGATTAACAAGAGAAATTTCTGATAACTTTGTAAAAATTATTAGAGACATACCTGAAGTTGTTGAATGCTATACTATTACTGGTGATGGATCATTCCTTCTTAAGATTGTGGCTAAGACTCTTGAAGATTATAGAAACTTCGTAGTTGATAGAATTATGTCTATCGAAAATGTCACAAATGTAATTTCGAGTCTTGTTGCTTGCCAAGACAAGACTACAACAGTAATTCCTCTAACAGAACCAGAAGACGAAGAACCTGTAGAAGAATAAAATTTAATTGAATATTTTTAAACTAATGGGCATTTGTTAAGACAAATGCCTTTTATAATGCTAAAATTTATGAAAATGAGGTGGTAGTATGAAAAAACTATTTTCGTGGTCAAAAAAATATATAGTGCATCTTATAGTAATAACAATTTTATTATTTGCACTTGAATGGTTATATAGTTATTTATCTCAAATAGTAGCATTTGCGATCGCACTTATAAATAAAGAAGACTTAACAAACCAAACTTATGTACCTAAGTTTATAGCAAGTTCATTAATTAAAGCAAATGATACTAATGGTATAATTTTTGCAGTATTTATGACTGGTGTTACTCTGATTTGTTTCCAAAGCGTTAGATCACTTTTACGTTTTACTTCAAACTATATGCAAGGTGATGTTACACAAAACATAGGACGCGATATGCGTATAAAATTCTATGATAAAGTGACTGATTTATCATATAGCGAGCTTAATAAAATAAATAGCGGTGATTTAATCCAAAGAGCTACAAGTGATATTGATCAATCATCATCATTTATTGGAAGTCAAATGCCATCTTTATTAGATACATTGTTTACTGTTATTGTAGGTACAATACGTATGTCTATGATATCTTTAGAAATGACTTTAGTTGGTGTCATAATCATACCTTTTACTATAATAGCTTCAATTTTATATTATCGTTATGTTACAAAACTTATAGATAATGTAGAAAAAAAAGAAAGTAAAATGACTACTTCAATTCAAGAAGATATAAATTCTATTCGTGTTGTAAAAGCTTTTGCGAATGAAAAATATGAAATTGAAAAGATGGATAAATATAACAAGGAATATGCTAAAGCCGATAAAAAGGTAAATAATGTAATGTCATTATACTGGGCTATTTCTGATTCGATTACATTGTTACAATACTTTGTAGCAGTATTGATTGGTATTAATTTAACTCGTAATGGTAACATTACAATGAGCCAAATGGTTGCTTGCCTTGGATTACTTGAAATGATAGTATGGCCTATGAGAGGTTTAGGAAGAACTGTATCTAATTTCTCTAAAGCTGTAGTAAGTGCAAAAAGAATTGATGAAATTGTATCAAAAGAAAGTGAATTTTTTGTTAATGGTACATTAAAGCCTGAAATAAACGGTGATATTGTATTTAATAACGTTTCATTTAAATTTGATGACGAAGATACTCATTTATTAAATAATGTATCTTTTGATATAAAACCTGGTGAAACAGTTGCAATCGTAGGTAAAACAGGTAGCGGTAAATCTACTATTTGTAATTTGCTCACAAGATTTTTAGAAGCTGATAACGGGGATATTTTAATAAATGGAACATCTATAAGAAATATAGATAAGAAATATTTAAGACAAAATATTCGTATGGTTTTACAAGATCCTTTCTTATATTCTAAATCAGTATATGAAAATATATCGATTATGGATAATAATATGTCTAAAGAAAAAGTAGAAGAAGTATCTAAGATTGCTGATATATATGATGAAATTAAAGGCTTTAAATATGGCTATAAAACATTAGTAGGAGAAAAAGGAACTACCTTATCGGGTGGTCAAAAACAAAGATTAGCTATTGCGCGTATCTTAACAAGTGATTCTCCTGTACTTGTTTTTGATGACTCTCTTTCAGCTCTTGATACTAAAACTGATTTACTTATTAGACAAGCGTTAAAGAAACATAATAATAATCAAACTATGATAATTATTACTCATAGAATTACTACAGCTAAAGAAGCTGATAAAATTATTGTTTTAAATAATGGAACTGTAGAAGCTATAGGAAATCATGATGCACTTAAGAACAATGGTTTATATAAAGATTTATGGGAACTTCAAGGACAACTTGAAGATGAATTTAATAAAGTATTAAATGAAGGGAGATAAATATGGAAAACGAAGTTGAATTAGAAGAACAAGATTTTTCAAAAGAACATGCTAGTAAAGAAACATGGCTTCAAATTATTAAAACAGTGTTTTTAGATAAATTCGGTGCTATAGGCATGTTAATATCAGTATTTATCGAAGCCTTAATTGATATTTCATATCCATTAATGAATAAGTATGCACTAGAACATTACTTTGTGGAAAATGCTAACTATGATTCTTTAAAATGGTTTATACCTCTTTATATATTTATATGTATTGCGTTTGGTAGTGCTACATATGCATTCTTGCGTTTCGTAGGTCGTGTACAAATACACACTGCGTATACATTACGTAAACAAAGTTTTGAACAATTACAAAAATTATCTTTCTCATATTTTGATGTTACACCATCTGGTTGGATTATGTCACGTGTAACAAGTGACTCTAGAAAACTAGCAGAAATCTTGTCTTGGGGCTTACATGACTTTTTATGGGGCTTACTTGATGTGTGTGGAATCATAGTTGTTATGTTTGTATTTGTAGACTGGCGCCTAGGCCTTGTTTCAATTGCCTTCTTACCACTTTTATTACTTTTTGTATTTATTGTTAATAAAAAGATTTTAAAAGGATACAGAAATTCACGTAAAGTTAATAGTGAAGTTACTGGTAAGTTTAGTGAAGGATTTTTAGGTAGTAAAACTACTAAGTCTTTGGTTATTGAAGAGAAAAATAAATATGAGTTTAATAGTTTAGCAAATAAATATCGAAAGACTACATTAATAGCTATAGCATTCTCATCATTCTTTGGACCTTTTGCATTCTTAATTACTTATGTTGATGTAGCAACAGTTCTTTCTACTGGTTTAATGTTTGGCCTAACTGGTCCTGCTATATATATTGGTGTAGATTATACATTAAAAATGTTTGGACCAATTTTATCTATTGCCCAAATCCTAGGAGATTTCCAACAAGCTCAAGCCTCAGCTGAACGTATTATATCTTTAATTAATACAAAACCAGAGATTGTAGATAGCGAGGAAGTTATTCAAAAATACGGAGATATCTATAATCCTAAATATGAAAATTATGAAGACCTTATAGGTTCAGTTGAATTTAAAAATGTATCTTTTTCATATAATACAGGAGAAGAAGTATTACATGACTTTAATTTAAAAGTAACTCCTGGTATGTCTGTAGCACTTGTAGGACATACAGGAAGTGGTAAATCTACTATTATAAATTTAATATCTAGATTCTATGAACCTACTAAAGGTGAAATTTTAATTGATGATAAAAATTATAAAGAAAGATCTGTAGGTTGGTTACATAAAAATTTAGGATATGTATTACAAAGTCCACAATTATTTAGTGGTTCTATATTAGAAAATGTAAGATATGGAAATTTAAATGCAAGTGACGAAGACTGTAAGAAAGCTTTAGATATAGTGGACGCAAGTTCATTTATCGAAACATTACCTAATAAATATGATACTGAAGTCGGTGAATCAGGTTCTAGATTATCTCAAGGTGAGAAACAATTAATTAGTTTTGCTCGCGCGATAGTGGCTGATCCTAAGTTATTAATATTAGATGAGGCTACATCAAGTATTGATACTAAAAGTGAAGAGAAAATTCAAAATGCTATTAGTAAAGTACTTGTAGGAAGAACTAGTTTTATTGTAGCTCATAGATTATCTACAATAGTCAATTGTGATTTAATATTAGTAATGGATAAAGGAAAAATTGTAGAATTTGGTAAACATAGTGAGTTGTTGCATAAAAAAGGATATTATTTTGAACTTTATAAAAATCAATTTAAGAAAGAAATTGATGGTATTGAGTAAAATTATCAAATCAAATTAACCAGTATGAAAAAAATACTGGTTTTTATTTATTTTATATTAAATTAATTGTATTAATTAAAGAAAATTCTTTAAATAGAAAAAAATATAAATAAAATATAAAACAACGT
>CAVEPF010000106.1:0-16286 GCA_963617645.1 Anaerotignum sp.
CACCAATTGTAAATGATTATTTGCAATCAAACTATACAAATGAATTTATGGAAAAAACAAAATATTTTTCACGTAATTCTTTAGGAAGTTGTGGATATCAAGCGATAAACATATTACTTAATTATTATGATTCGTTTTGGGATGACACTTTAATACCTGAAAATTATGAACAACATGGCTCTTTAAATTCTAATTTAGAAATAATTTCTTCTCCAGGCTCAATTTATTATGATATTTATGCAGAAGATGTAGATACTTCATTAAATTATTATAATATGTTATCAAATAATAATATTATGAAAAAATTAATAGATATTGGTATAAATAAAACATATACAAAGTTATCTGCAACTAGTAAAGAAGATTTTTCTTTATATTCATTTCAAATATTTGATATTTTAAAAACATACTTAAACGACTATACAAATACTAGTAATTTATATTATCTTTATCAATCTTACTGGGAAAGTGGTTCTATGGATGAATTCTCTAAAATAAAAAGAAATGAGATTATCAAATATGTTAAAGCTGGTATTCCTGTACTTGTTACAGCACAAAATGATGAAGTTGGACATGCATTTATTGCATATGATTATGACGAAAATTTAGATGTCATTTATGCCCATTATGGGTATAAAGGAAAATATCTACATCGTAATTTTGAGTTAGATTATCAAACTATAACAGGGATTTGCACTTTGCAACCAAAAAAGTACAATACTCATAAACATGCTTATAATTTTGAATCATCTAATGGTTCTTATTGTTCGTGTAAATTAAATTTACATGTTCATGATTATATATATTCTTATAATTTTAATACTCATATTGCTAATTGTTTTTGTGGTAATTCATTTTCCGAAAATCATATAGTAAACAAATTACATAATTGCATTCGTTGTAATTCATATATAGATCCAAATAATAATTTTTCTACACTTGCAAGTTTAGGAGGGGTATGATGATTCGAAAAGTAATAAGTTTAATTCTAATCTCAGTTTTGTTAATTTCATGCTCGAATTCAAATATTTCTAGTATTGTTCCAGATGTAATTTTGATAGATGATTTTGCTTATGCAAAAGGAAATGATGGCCAATTTTATCTTTCAAGATATATTGGTGAATCAGAAAATTTAGTGATTCCTAGTTCGTTTACATATAAAGGAATAAAATATGATGTTGGAGATATTGGTGGAAAAGCTATATGGTACAACGATAATATTAAAACTGTTGTTATTTCGGAAGGTATTAAAAGAATTTATGATTTTAATTTTTGTGAATGCTCTAATATAGAAACTATCTCTTTGCCTAACAGTATTGAAATGTTAGGAGAAAATGTAGTTGTTGGTACTAAAATTAAAACATTAACATTGCCAGATCGTGACATTCGATGTGCTGATTCAACTTTTCAAAGTAATAAGTATTTAGAAACGGTTTATACCGGACATTCAAAATCTGCAGTTGCTTGTTTCTTTGGCTGTCAAAATCTAAAAAATTTATACATTACAAGTGAAGTTAATAGTAAAGACAATACATATGAAAATATTATGGCACTTGGCTATATTACATCTAAAGTCTTAACTAATGTAGTTATTGAAGGCGATGGGTATCTAAGCTTTACTGACGGAAAATTATATTTTAAAGATAAGGTATTATATCCTATGAGCGAATAATAAGAAATTATATTTCTTGAAACAAAATATTTTATATGGTATTATTTTATTAAATCGATGCGAAGAACGAATTTAAACGGATGTTTAGAGAGTTGATGTTTGGTGAAAATCAATCTGAAGTTTAAAGGAGAACGCCTTCAAGAGATGGAAGAAAATAAGTAGACCCATCCGTATACCTGCGTTAAAGGTTTGAGTGCAGAGCTTTCTCTGAACTAAGGTGGTACCGCGTCATAGACGTCCTTAGATTTATAAGGATGTCTTTTTTTATTTTTAAAGGAGAAAATATGAAACGAATTAAATTAAAAGAATTATCACAAAGATTTAATGATTTAAGTGAACAAGAAGTATTTATTTGTGCTTGGATTAAGACAAATAGAGCACAAGCTAAATTTGGTTTTTTAACAGTATCTGATGGTACTTGTTTCCAAACTACTCAAATTGTTTATGATAACGCATTAGAAAACTTTGACGATATATCAAAAATTAGAGTTGGTTCAAGTGTTGGTGTATACGGAAAAGTAGTATTAACACCTACTATGAAACAACCTTACGAAATACATGCAACTAAAGTAGAATTATTAGGTGATTCACCTGAAAATTATCCTATTCAACCAAAGAGACATACAAAAGAATTTTTACGTGAAGTAGCACACTTACGTCCACGTACTAATTTATTCCAAGCAGTATTTAGAGTACGTAGTGTAGCAGCAATGGCTATTCACTCATATTTCCAAAGTCATGGTTATTTATATGTACATACACCACTTATCACATCAGCAGATTGTGAAGGAAGTGACCAAATGTTTAAGATTACATCGTTAGATGTTAATAATCCACCACTAAATAAAGATGGTTCTATTGATTTTAGTGAGGATTTGTTCGGACACAAAGCATTCATCACAGGTAGTGGCCAACTTCAAGGTGAGACTTTTGCGATGGCATTTAGTGACATTTATACATTTGGACCTACATTTAGAACAGAAAATTCTAATAATAAGACACATGCAAATGAATTCTGGATGATTGAACCTGAAATGGCGTTCTGCGATTTAGAAGGTTGTATGGATGTTGAAGAAGAAATGCTAAAATACGTAATTAAATATGTATTAGAAAATGCAAGTGAAGAAATTAACTTCTGCGATCAATTTGTTGAAAAAGGTTTAAAGAAACGTTTAGAAGATTTAACTTGTGCTAAGTTTACACGTATTAAACATCATGACGTTGTTGATTTACTTAAGGAAAGTGGAGAAAAATGGGAATTTAAACCAGACTATGAAGCTGATCTTCAACATGAACATGAAGTTTGGTTAACTAAGCACTTCAACGGACCTGTATTTGTAACAGATTGGCCAAAAGATATTAAAGCTTGGTATATGAAAGTAAACCCAGATAATAAGACTTGTGCTGCTGTAGATTTACTTGTCCCTGGATCTGGAGAACTTATGGGTGGTAGCCAAAGAGAAGAAGATCTAGACAAACTTATTGCTAGAATGGATGAAATGCACATTGATAAAGAAAAAATCGATTGGTATTTAGATACTAGAAGATATGGCGGTTGCATCCACTCAGGATTTGGTATGGGATTTGAACGTCTTGTTATGTATTTAACAGGTGTAGATAACATTCGTGACGTTATTCCTTATCCACGTACACCTAACAACTGTAATTACTAATTATTTAGACTATAGATATGAATTTAAATTAGTCCATTTCTATAGTCTTTTTTCTTTAAATTGCAATCGAATACTTTTCTAAATAATTATAAGAAAAATATTTATATAATTTTGTAATATTAATTTAAAAAAAGTTTAAGTTGACAAGTAAATAAATAGGTAAAAATGTTTAAAAAATGTAAAAATTTATCATGAAAAGGTTATTTTATTGTATAAAATAGTTTGTTATGTTAAAATATACAAGCAAGGGAAATATACATTTGTAATGGAGGAATGTTTATGAAAATTACACTTGAACATCTTACCAAGGTGTTTGAAAACAAAAAAGCCGGACGCAAAGTCATTGCCGTTAATGATTTAAACGTTGAAATTCCATCAGGAAAATTAGTCGGCTTATTAGGCCCTTCAGGTTGTGGTAAATCAACAACATTATTTATGTTATCAGGACTTGAAGAACCAACTAGCGGTCGTATTTACTTTGGTGAAGACGACGTAACTGATTTAGCACCTGAAAAGCGCGGTATTGGTTTAGTATTCCAAAACTATGCCTTATATCCTCATATGACAGTAGAACAAAACATTATGTTCCCACTATTAAACATGAGAATTAAAAAGGAAAATGCTAAAGTACGTGCTGCTGAAGCTGCTAAAATGGTTCAAATTGAAGACCTTCTTCAAAGAAAGCCAAGCGAATTATCAGGAGGTCAACAACAACGTGTTGCGATTGCTCGTGCACTTGTTAAGTTCCCATCTGTATTATTACTAGATGAACCTCTTTCAAACCTTGATGCTCGTTTACGTTTACAAACTCGTGAAGAAATCCGTCGTATTCAAAAAGAAACTGGTATCACTACAGTATTCGTAACACATGACCAAGAAGAAGCTATGTCAATTTGTGACCAAATGCTTGTTATGAAGCTAGGTGTATTACAACAAATTGGCGTACCTCAAGAAATTTATGATGATCCAGCTAATAAGTTCGTAGCTAATTTCTTAGGAACTCCACCAATTAACCTATTTGAGGGTGAAATTAAAAATGGTGATGTTATTATTGGAGACGAAGTAATCGGACATACTACAATTGAAGATCAATTAATTTCTGTAGGTATTCGTCCTGAAGGATTTGTTGTTGATCCAAATGGACCATTCACTTTACTTGTAGACCATATCGACGTTATGGGACGTGATAAGTCAATTGTTGCAAAACATCCAGAAAGTGAAAAAGATATTGTAAGAGCTATTATCGATTCTGATGTAGTGTTACCTAATACTCAAACAATCAAGTTTAGCTTAAAGCCAAACAAGGTATTCTTATTTAATAGAGAAACAGAAGTTAGACTTAAAGAAGGCACAGACGTTACTAAGGAGGCTTAATAATGGAGCAAACTCAAGATATTATCTATGAGGATGACCGACAAGTTCTTCATAAAAGACGCATGAAAGAACTTAAAATAACAGCTAAAGGTTGGTTATTTATTTTACCTGTTGTTATTTTAATGATTATCTTCACATTCTATCCTCTTATTCGAAGCTTAATAACAGCCTTTCAAACTAACTATAATTCAATGAGTAAGGCATATGATGGTTGGGGAATTCAAAATTTTAATCGTATTTTTGAATATGGTAAATTTAGTTACTGTTTAATTAATACATTATTATTTGCATTTATCTCAGTACCTGTTTCTACATTACTTGCTCTACTAATTTCAGTTGGTTTAAATGCAATTAAGCCTTTAAGAGAAATTTATCAAACATTATTCTTCTTACCATATTTAACAAACTCTATTGCTATCGGTGCTGTATTTGCAGCTATGTTCTCAGTTATTGGTATTAAAGGTGATGGAACTGCTACTTCATGGGGATTAATTAATACTATTTTCCATTCAAAAGTTGATTGGATGAATACAAGTTCAGTAGTACCTGATGGTGTAAATCGTTGGTGGTATGCTATTATTGATCCAAATATTTGGCCAGCTCGTGTCGTTGTATTAGTATATGAAATTTGGGCAGGATTGCCATTTAAGATTTTAATTTTATTTGGTGCATTACAAAATGTTAATAAACAATACTATGATGCAGCTAAGGTTGATGGCGCTTCTAAGCACAAAACATTATGGAAAGTAACAGTACCTCTAATTTCTCCTATGTTAATGTATTTAATTATCACAGGATTCATTGGCGGATTTAAATCATATACAGCTCTTGTTGGTATTTTTGGTAGTGCTAAAGTATCAAATTCAAATATTAATACAGTTGTAGGATTTATTTATGATAACATCGGAAGCAATTCTACTGGATTAGCCGCAGCTGCCGCTATCGTGTTATTGATCATTATCATGATCTTTACATTCATTAATTTCTTACTTGGTAAGAAGAGAGTACACTACTAGGAGGCAATTATGGATAAAGTTTATGACAATGAACAAATAAACGAAGAAATAAAAGCTCGTGTAAATCAATTAAGACAAGAAAAAGCAGACGTTAAAGCTGTTGAAGCTAGAGATAAGAGAAAATCTGTTGTAATTAAAATTATTACTTATATTTTATTAACTGTAGGTGCTCTTACATGTATTTTCCCATTCTATTGGATGATCATGTCTTCATTTAAAACAATTGCTGAATACGAAGCATTCGTACCAACTTATTGGCCACATGAATGGACAACTGAAGCTTATACAGTAGCTTTCGAATATCAAAATGGATTATTTAAGACAACATTAATTAACTCAATTGTAGTTGGTTTTGTTTCAACATTTGCGTCAGTTATATTAACTATATTAGCTGCTTATGCATTTGCTCGTATCGAATTTAAGGGTAAAAATTTAGTATTCTCATTATGCATGCTTACCATGATGGTTCCTGGTGAATTATTTACAATTACAAACTACGTGACAGTTAGTGGTTTTGGTTGGAAAGATACATATGTAGTAATGATTCTTCCATTCTTATGTTCAATTTACTATATATACCTATTAAGAAATTCGTTTAAATCGATTCCTGAAAGCTTGTATAAAGCTGCAAAGGTTGATGGATGTTCAGATGTTCATTTCTTAGTTAAAGTAATGATTCCTCTATCTGGACCTACAATTATTTCGATTACAATTTTAAAATTAATTGGTACATGGAACTCTTACATTTGGCCACAACTTGTAAACAGTCAAAAAATGCAACTAGTTTCAAACTGGATGTCTAACTGTGGTTTAAATACTTCACGTACAGAATTTACAGATTATCCTGTTCGTATGGCTGCATCAATTATTATATCTATACCATTATTTATTGTATTCGTATTATTTAGAAAATACATAATGCGTGGTGTATCTAAGAGTGGTATAAAAGGTTAGAAATTAGTCTTTGGGATAGGGCCGATTTCATTTAAAGTACAAAGTACAAAGGAGACAAACAAAAAATGAAAATTAAAAAAGTGATTTTACCTCTTGCAGTAGGTGTAACTGGAGTTTCAATGTTAGCTTTAACATCATGTGGTGAAAATTCTAACGGTAATACTATTACATTCTTAACAACATCAGGTGATTCTTTAATGACAGTATTAGAGAATGCTGCTAGCGAATTTGAAAAACAAACTGGCTATAAGGTATCTGTAGAAAACGGTTATTCATATGATACTTTAAAGACTAAGATTCAAGGTGATTTAGGCGCAGGTGCTCAACCATGTTTAGCAGTTGCATATGGTGACCACGTTGCTACTTATTTAAAGAGTGGTAAAGTTTTAAACTTTAATGATTATATTGATAATGAAGAATATGGTTTAACTGCTGATGAAAAAGCTGATCTTGCAACATATTGGTCAGAAGGTACAGTATTCGAAGAAGAAGGCCGTTATACTATGCCATTCAACAAGTCAACTGATGTTCTTTATTATAACAAGGATGTATGTGCTAAATATTTCGAAAAATATGGCATTGATCCTGAAAATCCTACAAAAGATTTCTCTAAGTGGACTTGGGAAAATCTTTGGAAGATTTGCTCTGACCTTAAAAAAGACTATCCTAAGTCAACACCTCTTGGTTATGACTCAGATTCAAGCTGGGTAATTTCTTACCTTGAAAGCCAAGGTGCTATGAACAATGGTACTAAATATTATACTGATTCTACTAAGGCAGGAGAAGATAAGATCTTATTTGATAATGATACAACTAAGAATTTCTTCTTAGATATAGTTGGAAAATATAATGATGGTCTAGTAACAACTAAGGGTATTAGTGGTTCTTATACATCTTCATTATTTACTAAGTATACTAGCTCAACTGATAAAGCTACTTATGATGGTTCATTCATCTCTATCGGTTCTTCAGGTGGTGCTTCTCACCAAATGCCTACTGATGATGCATTTGAAGTTGATATTTGTGGTACTCCTTCATATGACGGAACAGAAAATAGTGTAAAGATGATTTCTCAAGGTCCTTCATTTGTTATGTTCGATCAAGGAAATGATGAACTTGAAATTGCTACATGGAAGTTTGTTAAATATTTATTAAGCGTTGATGTACAAAAGGCTTATGCTCTTGCATCAGGTGGTTATGCACCTGCTTCTAGTGCTGCATTATCTGCTGTTATTGCTGATCCTTCTTGTACAGAAGTTAACAAAGCTTGTTTAAATGCTATGCAAAGTATGTCTAAATACTTCTATACATCAGATTGCTTCGATGGTTCTGCTACAGCTCGTACACAAATTGGTGATGCATTCACTAATGCTGTAAAAGCTAAAGGAAATGAATCAGTAGTTAAGTCTTATATTAGTGAAGCTGCAAAAGAAGCTAAATACTATACAAAGTAATTTATAATTTATGAGAAAATGTTTAAAAGTTCTTGCCTCAAGCATTATTTTAGCAGGTGCACTTAGTGCACTTGCTAGCTGTGGCAATGGAAAAATAGTTGATTACACTGCTGATTGTAAGTTAACTCGTGATCTTACAAACAAAGAATTCTCTAAGGATTTTATTGAAGAAGTTAGTTTAACTTATACAACTGATGGTGATACTTCAACATTCACAGGAAAAAATTCAGGACAAAGATTTACTGTTAGATATTTAGGCATTGATACACCTGAATCTACTGCAGGATATGAAAAATGGGGCAAAGCTGCTTCATTATGGAATGCTAATATTTTAAAAAATGCTAGTCAAATTGCTATTGAAAGTAATGATTATAAAGTTAATTATGATTCAAATGGTACAAGAATTTTAGCATATGTTTGGTATAAGTCTTCCTCAGATTCTGAATGGAGAAACTTAAATATTGAAACTGTACAAGAAGGTTATTCTAACTATACTGGTACAAGTTCAAGTATTAAAGCTGAATATCACGAAGCATTTACTAATGCTTGTAATCAAGCTAGTAAGAATAAGTTAAGAGTCTTTGGAGAAGACGAAGATATTTATTATCCAACAACTATTCAAGAAGTTAATTTAAAAGAGCTTAATGATAATTACGATAAGTATTATGACGAAACTACTGATGTTCCTACTCATATTGCATTTGATGCTTATCTAGTAAGTTTAACATTCTCATCATCAAGTTTTGTTAATGCTACTGTTGAACAAGAAGTTGATGGAGCCACTTATCAATTTGATATTACTGTAGGTTATTCTACAAGTATTATTGGTCAAAAATTCACATCATCTGATAAAGGTACCTTATATCACATTGTAGGTTTTACTATGGCTGGTAGATCTATCCATGGTTTAGTACCTAAGACTATTTCAGATGGTCCTGAATATACAATTCAAAAGGTTGCCGGATATTCAATGAAATTTGAGTCTGCAAAAGTAACACAAATTATTTCGACATCTTCTGATATCGTTAGAGCAGAAGTAAAAGTTGGTAGTAGAAAATATACACTTGCAATTACTAAATCTGACGCTTCTTTCGAACTTGAGGTAGGAGATCAAATTACTACAAGTAATAGATATTTACTTGATTCAAGTACAAGTGGATATAATATTCCAAGTTCTGATATTAAAATTACAAAAACAAACAAATAATAGGAGATTATAATGAAAAAATTTTATAAAGTTTTATCTGCTGCAGCACTAGGTGCATTATTTGCAACAGGCGTAGTAGCTACTGCTTCTTGTGGTGGTGATTCTAGTTCTCAAGTAAACAGTTCAACTCTAGAATCAGCTGCAAAGTTAGTAGAAGTTGGTATTACAAATGACGGTGCAAAAGTTAGCGCTGATTTTAGTTTACCTGCTACTGTTACTGAATATGGTAAAACATATCAAATTAACTGGGTAAGTGATAATACATCTGTTTTATCATTTACTGTTGCTTATCAAGAAGACGGCACAAAGTATTTTAAGACAATTATTACTCGTGCTGTTGATAAAGAAGGACAACCAGAAAATCCTGAATATGCAGCTGTTACATATCATGCTGTATTAACTGACCCTGATACAAAAGAAACTAAAACAACAACAAGCTTCAAATTACGTGTATTGAAGGAAGTTCCTGCAAGCGTTACATACTCTAAGTGGGTAAACGGTGGACAAGAATTATTTGACGTTGAAGGTTATGTTTTAGCTAAAGTTGGTTATAATGAATCATATAAAGAGGCTAACATTATTGTATGGGATAACGAAGCTAAGGGTGCTTACTTCATTTATCAATGTTACTTAGATAAAGAAGTTTATGATGCTCTTGAAGGTGGCGAAAAAGTTAGTGTAACTAATGCTACTAGATCAGTTTATAATGGTTTAATTGAAACTAAGTATGGTGCTACTGCAAAAGTTGATACAAAGGCAGAAAAGTTAGATATTTCTACACTTACTACTGATATCACAAGCTTAGTTAAGGGCTATAGCGATGAAGCAAACCAAACTGCGTTAATGTACTTACAATCATCTAAGGTTTCTTTAAAACAAGTTAAGGTTGTAAAGAAGAATGACTCTGTTGCTACATCTAATGGTAAATATGATACAACTATGACTAATGTTGTAACAGTTTCAGTTGGTGGTCAAGAATTAGAAGTTAATTTATATCAAGGATTCACTGCATTTAGCGCTGATTCAACTAAAGAATTAGTTTCAACTTTACAAGGTAAACTAGATTCTTATGTTGACTTAGAAGGTTACCTATCTTGGGGTTCAAGTGGTCCTGTATTCATTATTAATTCTAAGGATGCTATTAAAGATTCAACAGAACCTGTTGATGATAAAGTTCAAGCTGACTTAGATGAAGCTAGCGCAAGTGTAGAAACTAGTTATGCTACTTCACCAGAAGATATTACTCTTCCTACAAAGGGAACTAATGGTTCTGAATTAAGCTATGCTGTTAAAGGCGAAGGCGCAAAACTTGAAGGTAATACTTTAACTTTAAAAGTGGGCGAAACTAAACAAGTAGTTGAATTAACTATTACTGGTAAACTTAGTGGTACAACATTAACAAAGACTGTTAAAATTGCTCTTGGTGTATCTGATGAAGATATTGCTAAGGAAGCTCTTGATGCACTTTCATTTGAAATTACTGAGGCTGTAACTAGAAAAACACTAGTTACTACTGGTGATAATGGTGTAACATATGAATATGTTGTAAAAGAATCAGCTGATGGTGCAGTTGAAAAGAAAGACGACAAGTTAATTGTTATTGCTGGTGCAAATGCTAAGACTGCTGTTGTTACTGTAACTGCTAAAAAAGGCGATGCTGAAGTTAACAAAGATATTACTATTTCTATTCCAGCTTATACATTAACAACTTTAGATAAAGTTAATGCCGGAAAAGATAATAATGATCAAGCACTTACTTCAAATAATTCTTATGTTGTAGTAGAAGGATATGTTTCTCAATCTTATGCAAGTAATACTTGGTACATTTCTACAGAAAAGAATGATGATAAAACATTGATGATATACTATGTTCATGATAATTATGATAAAAATGTAACAAATGTTAATGATTTATACCCTGTAGGTACTAAAGTTGTTCTTTGGGGATTATACTATGATTTTGTTAAAAACGATGTTAGTACTAAAGAACTTAAGAATGTAGTTGTTTTAAACTATGAAATATCTAATGAAGATCAGGCACAAATAAATGTAAATTCGGCTGCTAAATTATTTGAAACTGAATATTATGAAGCAAAAGAAATTACTATTCCAGAAGGTGTTACAGCAAGTGTAACATCTACTGGTACAACTTCTGTTGTTGTAGAAGATGGTAAAGTTAAGATTACTCCTACTGCTACTAGTGAAACAGTTACTGTAACATTATCTTCAACTGTAGGTGATGCAACTAAGACTAAAGAAGTAACATTTACATCTGTTTTAAGTACAGTAAAAAAGGTTACCCTACAAGCTTCTGAAACTAAAGATGTTGAAGATGGTGATATTACAAGTGATTTAACTACTGATGCAAATATTTCTATTACTGTTGCAAATGGTAGTTCAACAAATAAAGTGAAATTGACAAATGAACACATTAGATTATATGTTGGAACTTCAATAACTATAGCTGCAAAAACAGGATATACAATCAAATCTATTACTGTAACTTATGATTCAGGATATATAGAGGCTACAATTAAAAATGCAGATGGTACTGAAGTTAAAGCTGAAAATAACAAATATGTTCTAAATTCAAGCAGTGTATCTTTAAATAATAACGGTTCTAAACAAGCTAGAATTACTTCTCTTGTTGTCGAATACGATGTAGCTGCATAGTATTTTATAAAAAATAATAAATTGGGAGATTTCATTTATGATTTCTCCTGATTTTTTATAAAAAACGTTAAATTTTTAAACTTAATAAGAGTTTAAGACAAATAATTTATTAATTTTCAAAAGGAGAAAAAAATGAAAAAAATTAGTTATATAATCTTACCTCTGACTTTAATAGCACTATCAGCATGTGATTTTGAGATTAGCGGTAGTAGCTACCCTACATCATCTCTTTTACCATCTAGTTCCTCAAAATCCTCAGAAAGTACAGGTGAAACATCAAACTCATCTTCTAAGTCTAGTGGAAGTACAAGTGAATCTTCAAGTTCTAGCTCTAGTATTTCGCAATCCACTTCAAGTAGTTCAAGTACAATAACACCTACAAAAGCCTTAAAAGAAGAATATAAACATGATGTGATTAAAAACAATGTATATGAAGGCAACTATTATAGTTCTATAACTTCAACAGATAAAGAAACATTAATTAGTGAACTTAATACATTAATAAATACAGGATATAATAAATATTCATATTCTAACCAATCAAGTAATTTAAAAATAACAGATTCATATGATGGAAACTATGTAGAATGTCTTTATTCAGGAGAAAGAATGGATAAAGATAATATTGGTAGCAATGCGGGTCAATGGAATAAGGAACATATATGGGCTAAAACGTACGGTTTTAAAGATGAATCATATCAAGCATACTCAGACCTTCAAATGTTACGTGTTACAGAATCTTCAATAAACGGAAAAAGAAGTGATAAATACTTCGAGGATGTAAATTCAAGTAATTCATCTTATGGATGTTTATGGACTGATACAACATTTGAACCAAGGGATGAAGTTAAAGGTGACGTTGCTCGTATAATGTTTTACATGACTGTTATGTATAACGATGATACATTGAATCTAGAACTTACTGATGATGTTAATTTAATTAATTCATCAGCTAAACAATTAGGTGGTACTGCATATTTAGGTAAACTATCTACATTATTAAAATGGGCTGCTGAAGACCCAGTAGATGAAAGAGAAATTTCAAGAAATAATGCTGTATATAGTATCCAAAACAATAGAAATCCATTTATTGATCATCCTGAATATGCATATTATATTTTCAAAGAAAAATGTGATTCTTTAAGCTTATCATATGATGATTTTTATGATAATAATACATATGTAGCATCAAATAGCGAAGCTATAGAATATATGAATTCTTTAGTAGATTCTATTGGTGAAGTTACACTTGAAAAAGAATCATTAATTAATGAAATTAATGGTTACTACACACAATTAGATAGTGAAACAAATTCATTCTTTACAGGTTATGCAAAACTTGAGGATGCTACTTACAAACTACAAGTTTTAAAAGATTTAGCTTCAAGAGATACTACAATAGATACTACACTTGATTTAACAATATTTTCCTCATCATCAGGAGAAACTGCTAAAAATGGTGTAAATTTAGCATTTAGTGCTTCAATGTCAAATGCTGGTAAAGGAATTTACGCACAAACAAGTAAAGCTATTACTATGGATATAACAAATTTATATGATAATATTAAATCTTGTAGTATTACATATAAATGTAATAAAAACACACCTAAAGGTACTATAACAATTACTGATGGTTCTAATACTTCAACTATTGAAATTAGTGCAAGTACAAGTAATCAAGTTGCTAGTATTGATTTAACAGGCTTTAATTTATCAAATGGATTAAAGATTACAATTACTAATAATACAGGAAACTCTATAATAGTTCCTACAATAACATTTAAAATATAATTTATAGGCAGTACTTTTGAGTACTGCCATTATTAATTAAATTTTAATAAACTTATTTTAGAATACAAATAAGATGATTAAAAAGTTTACTATTAGACAAATAAGATTAAAAATGGTATACTAAAAAGTCATAAAGGAGATTTATATGGAAAATAAAATAAAATCGTTAATAGAAGCTATTAAAAATTATGATACTATTATAATACATAGACATAATCGTCCTGACGGCGATGCAATCGGTAGCCAATTAGGATTAAAGTATACTATTTTAAATACATATCCTAATAAGAAAGTATATGCTGTAGGAGATATTAATCCACGTATTGATTTTTTAGGTACTATGGATACAATAGAAGATTCAATATATAAAGATGCACTTGTAATTATTGTTGATGTTGCCGTAGATTATATGTTATCTGATGAAAGATATAAATTAGCTAAAGAAATATATATTATCGATCATCATACAAACGCATCTAATATTGTAGATGACGCACATTTTATTGTTGATCCTACTCGCGCTGCAGCGGCTGAATATATTGCTGATATTTTAATGAATAATAATTTCAAATTATCTAGTGAATCAGCTAAATTATTATTTACAGGTATTGTAACTGATAGTGGAAGATTTCAATATAACGAAACAAGCCCTAGAACATTAAGGATTGCGGCCGACTTGATGGATTATGGTTTTGACCCTCAAGAAATCTACAATAAGCTTTATGTTGAAACACTTGAAAAGAAGAAACTTACTGCAGAATTCACTTCAAAATTCTTAATTACAGAACATAATGTAGCTTATATGTTTAATACACAAGAAGATTTAAAGAAATACAATGTATCATTCAATGATTGTTCACGTGGTATGGTAAATGTTATGTCTGGTATTGAAGGAATTAATATATGGGCTAATTTCACTGAGGATGAAAATGGTAAAGTTATTTGTGAATTTAGATCACGTGGTTTCTCTATTGTTGATATAGCTAAAAAGTATGGTGGTGGCGGTCATGACCAAGCATGTGGTGCTACTATCGATAGTTTTGAAAAAGCTAAAGAAGTATTAAAAGATTTTGATGAAAGGATGATTGAACATGGTTCACACTAATACTACATTTAAACAAATTTTAAAGAAAATTGAAGAATATGATACTATTATAATTCATGGTCATATTAGACCAGACGGAGACTGTGTTGGTAGCCAATTTGGTTTAAAAAATTTAATTCTTGATAATTATCCTAAAAAACATGTATATGTTGACGGTGATGTTTGCGACTATTGTTCATTTTTAGGAACTCCTATTAAGGTAAATGATGAAACATATAATAATTCATTATGCATTGTTGTAGATTGCGGAAACGAAGAAAGAATAAGCGATCAAAGATATAAAAATGGTGCTTATTTAATTAAAATTGATCATCATATTCCTGATACTGATTATGGTGATATTTATTATGTAGAAGAAGAGGCTGCAAGCTGTACACAAATCATTGTTGATTTTGCAAGAGAAACAAAATTAACATTAACTAAGAATGCTGCTTATCCTTTATATGTAGGTCTTGTAACTGATAGCGGTCGTTTTAGATTTGATAGTGTAACTCCTCATACATTTGAAAATGCAGCTATACTATTATCTACAGGTATTAATATAGCAGACGTTGATAATAAATTATCTGTTACAACTCTTGATACTCTTAAACTAAATGCTTATACATTAAGCAATATGAAGTGGACAGAAAATGGCTTTATCTATATTAAAATGACTCAAGAAGTAGTTAAACAATACGGTGTTACAAATGAAGAGGCTGCTAATCAAGTTTCAAATTTAGCAGGGATTGAAGGTTTCCCAGTATGGGGTCTTGTAATGGAATATCCTGATGAAATTAGAGTAAGACTTCGCTCGCGTGGTCCTGAAGTTAAAACTTTAGCTAATAAGTATGGCGGTGGAGGACATGAGAAGGCTGCTGGTGCTCATTTAGACTCATGGGATGATTTAGATAAATTCCTTATTGACTGCGATAATTTAGTAAAAACTTATAAGGAATCATTATAAAATTTAATATGTTTAAAAACATGAAGTTTTAATTTACTTCGTGTTTTTTTATGAATAAATATTTAATTTGTAAATAAAAGCTAGAGCATTGCTCTAGCGTTATTTTGTTATATATTCAATTTTAGAACTATGTTTTAAGTTACTTGAATCATATGATATACCGAGTAGTAACACATCACCTTTGTATGTTCCTAGTGTATCAACATATTCTTTTTCCTTTATTTGATTAATCGCCTCATCAGGTGTTGAATCAACTTTAAGTTCTATTATCATAGGAATATGATTATTTTCTTTAGAAATGAATACGATATCCGCTCTACCTAAAGTAGTATTAACTTCTTTATGTATATCATAGTATTGTTTCATACTATAATAAGAAATTAATGTGATAACTCCTAATATATCTTCTTTATTCTTATTA
>CAVEPF010000107.1:0-5978 GCA_963617645.1 Anaerotignum sp.
ATCCTGTAGCTTACATAATTTCATTTTCTAAATTAAAGAACAAAATGTTATTTTTACTTTTATTAATATTACCAATGTGGTGTAATTCGATGTTAAGAATTATTTCTTGGTATAAATTATTTAGATCAGATATGTTTGCTGGTATGAATGTTTTAGGTAGTAAAAGTGGTGTAATATTTGTAACAGTTACTACTTATTTACCATTCATGATTTTCCCTATCTATACAGTTCTTGAAAAGTTAGATAGATCACTAATTGAAGCTAGTAAAGATCTTGGTGTTAATAAGTTTAAAACATTCTTTAAAGTTACATTACCTCTTTCAATGGGTGGTGTTTCTAGTGGTGTAATTATGGTATTCTTACCTGCAGCTACTGGATTTGCTATAAGTTCAACTATTGGTCAAGGAAACGTTCAATTAATTGGTAACGTATTACAATCAGTGTTTGAAAAGAACAATTATAGTTTTGGATCTCTAATGTCTATTTTAGTAAGTATTGCAATTATTTTATGTGTACTTTTATTTAGAAAATTTGAAGGAAAGCATGGTGAATAATAATGCTTGAACAAAATCTTTTAAAAAAACGTATATTTGAAGTATTAAAGTGGGTATTTGTTTTACTTGTATTATTAATGATGTATATGCCTGTTTTTATTATCATATATCAATCATTTAATAGTAGTGCAAATTCAATCACTCCCCTTCGTTTTGGTGGTTTCACATTACAAAATTATAAAGAAATGTTTGTGAATCAACAATTATATATTTCTATTTTAGATTCATTACTTGTATCATTTTGGGCTACTGCTATAGCTACAGTTGTCGGTTTATTTACTTCAATTGGTATAAATGCATTAGTAGGTAAGAAAAGAAAAGCTATGGATTTCTTAAATGAAATACCTATGATGAACAGTGAAATTGTTACTGGTATTTCAATTATGATTTTATTTTCTCTAATTTCAAACATTCCTGCATTTAAGAAAGCATTTGGTTTCCCTGCAATGCTTGTTGCTCATGTATTCTTTACAATACCTTATGTAATACTAATGGTATTACCTAAACTTGAACAAACAGATGAATCTCTATTTGAAGCAGCTTGTGATTTAGGATGTTCTAAATATAAAGCTTTATTTAAAGTAATTATTCCTTCATTAAAGACTCCAATTTTAGCGGGTGCTTTAATTGCATTTACTTTATCTATTGATGATTTTGTAATTTCATTCTACACTCAAGGTAATGGATTCTCAAACTTCTCAAATTATGTATATAGTTCTTACTCAAAGAAGAATTTCAGTGCCGGAGCTTATGCATTTAACTCATTACTTACTTTAATAACTCTTGCTATAGTTTTATTTATTTCAATTAAAACTAGTAGAAAAAATACAAAGAAGGTGAATAAATAATGAAAAAAATTCTTATCATATTTACTTGTCTTATTGTGTTTACAGTTTTTGCAGAGATAGTTTTATCTACTCCATCTGACATCTTATATTTACTTAACTGGGGTGAATATATCGATATTGATGATGATGTAGATTACGAGTCTGTTGTAAGCAAATTCCAAAAGAAATATAATTGTCAAGTTGTTTTAGAAACTGCAACTAGTAGCGAAGCTATGTATCAAAAAATTACAGCCGGAACTACAGCTTATGATGTAGTAATTCCTGGTGATTATGCAGTTAAACAATTATATGATGAAGGTTATTTAAGAGAACTTGATGTTAATAATAGTGATCTTGAAAACTTAAAAAATTACGAAACTATATTTACTGATTCCCTAACTTCTATCATTGATAGTAAGTTTACTAATGGGGATGCTGAAATGAAGAAGTACTTCATGCCATACTTATGGGGTGCTTATACAATTATTTATAATGAAACTAATCCTGAAGTTTCCTCTATGGTTCAAAAAGAAGGATTTAAAGCATTATTTGATAAATCTAGCTTTACAAGTTCTGTAAAAATTGGTATGTATGATACTTCACGTTGGGCAATTAGCTCTTATTTAATGGGTGAAGGATACAATCCTAATATTACAAATTTAAATGGTTCTACAAGTGGCGATTTTGATACTAGTTTAAAAAATCAATTGATTGATGGTATTAAAAATGCTAAGTTCGATCAATGGGATAATGATAATTTAAAGAGAAATGTAGCTACAGGAGAACTAGATATGGCATTTGTTCAACTTGGTGATTTCTTTGATGCATTATATTTATTATATAATGAAGAAGGAGCAACATCAGATGACATTAAGATTAATGCTTATGTTCCTTCAAACACAGCAGCTTTCTTTGATGCAATGATTATTCCTACTACATGTGAACATTATGATTTAGCTAATAAATTCATAAACTTTATGTTAGATCCTGAAAATGCTTATCAAAATGCTTGTGCAATTGGTTATAGTCCTGCATTAAAGAGCGTAGTTAATATGTTTAATGAAGCTGCAGAAAATGGTGAAAACTATTACGAAGGCGATAATGACACTGTAAGTTATACTGAATTCTTAACTAAGTATCCATTCTATTTAAATCCGCTATACAATGTTACAAATATTAACGATGTTTACTTATTAGATCCTAAATCTAGTAACTATCTTACAACTTGTGAAACTATTGTAAATAGTGCTAAAAATAAATAATGAATGATAAATATTTAGAATATAAAATTAATCAAGCAAAGAATAAAATATATTCACGTCTAGATAATAATATTGATTTAAAAAGTATTATAAATTTATTAAATGATTACGGAAATACTTTCGAAACAACATTAGAAAATATTTCTATGATTTTACCAACTAAAGGAAATGATTTTAGTTCTATTAAAACATTTACAAAAGGATTTGTGCAAAGTGATCTAAACAGTCACATCTTAGTTACTGTATTTCAAAAACATTTTGAAGTCTTTGTTGTTGAAATTAAAAATAATAAATTAGTTAATTATTATTCAGTAAATATAAATGAAGAAGTACTTGAAATTTTATATATTTTTGAAGCGTTAAAAAGGTTTGACAAATAAAATATATTGTATTATGATATTTACAAAGCAATGAAACGAAGAGTAAAACCTATTATTTATTCTAGAGAGGATATGTGTGGTGTAAATATCTATAAATATTTGTTTGAAGGTAGTCGTGGAGCTTTTTAGATGAGTTTAGTAGTCTAAAACGTTACTCGCGTTAAGAGATTTGAGTGCAGAGTTATCTCTGAACTAAGGTGGTACCGCGTATTTTACGTCCTTGGATTTTTTCAAGGGCGTTTTTTTATGGAGTGTCTAATGTTAAAAAGTGAACGACTTACTTTTAAAACTTTTGAGTCTAGCGATTTAGCGGATTTGTTTGAACTAATTTCAAATGAAGAGTTATCATATCCTGCAGGATTCAAACCTGTACCTGATTTAAAAACTTGTCAATTATCATTACAATATAGAATTGCAAGCAAACAGTATGTAAAACTTATTAATGAAAATAATGAGTTTATAGGTGAAATTAATTTTTATAAAGATCAATCAAAGAGAAACCCTAAGGCTTATGAGATTGGTTTTATTATAGGAAAAAAGTTTCAAAGAAAAGGGTATGCAACCGAAGCACTAAAGGCGTTTATTCCTTATTTTTTTAACCATGTTGATATTGATATATTATCAGCACATGTCTTTGTTGGTAATGAGGCAAGTGTTAAAACACTTGAAAAACTTGGTTTTAATGAAGATGGAATACTTAGACATTACAAAAAAATGTATGATGGTAAAATGCTTGACGCATATGAATATAGTTTGACACATGATGAGATAGAAAGGAATATTAAAATATGGAAAGAAAAATATTAGATCCAAAATATGATCCTAAACGTGTAGAAGAAGGAAAATATGATTTTTGGAAAAAAGGTGGATTTTTCACTGCTGGTGACAAATCTAAAATCCCATTTACAATTGTAATTCCACCACCTAATGTTACAGGTAAGTTACATTTAGGTCACGCATGGGATACATCTATTCAAGATATGATTATTAGACGTAAGCGTATGCAAGGATATGATGCATTATGGATTCCTGGTATGGACCATGCTGGTATTGCAACTCAAGCTAAAGTTGATGCTAGATTAAAAGATATGGGAATCTCTAAATATGATATTGGTAGAGAAAAATTCTTAGAATATGCATGGGCTTGGAAAAATGAGTATGCAGAAATTATTCACTCTCAATGGGCTGCTTTAGGACTTTCTCTTGATTATTCAAAAGAACGCTTTACACTTGATGAAGGCTTAAATAAAGCTGTTAATTATGTTTTCTGTAAACTTTATGAAAAAGGTTATATTTATCAAGGTAAGAGAATAATTAACTGGGACCCTGAAGCTAGAACTGCATTATCTAACATTGAAGTTATTCACCAAGATGATGAGGGTGCATTCTATTATTTCAAATATCCTTTTGTTGACGGAAGTGGCTCTTTATTGATTGCTACCACACGTCCTGAAACAATGTTTGCTGACCAAGCATTAATGGTTAACCCTAATGATGAAAGATTTACTAAGTATATTGGTAAAGAAGTTTATATACCTGGTACAAAAACTATAATTCCTGTTATTAGTGATGAATATGTTGATAAAGAATTTGGTACTGGTGTTGTTAAATGCACTCCAGCTCATGACCCTAACGATTATGAAGTAGGTATTCGTCATAATTTAGATATGCCACTTTGCATGAATGACGATGGTACAATGAATGAAATGGCCGGAAAATATAATGGTCAAGATAGATTTGAATGTCGTAAAAATCTTATAAAAGATTTAACAGATTTAGGCTACTTTGATCATGAGGAAAAGATTGTTCACTCTGTAGGTCATAGTGAACGTACAGGAGTACCTGTTGAACCTAGATTATCTAAACAATGGTTTGTTAAAATGGATGTTTTAGCAAAACAAGTATTAGAAAATAAGGAATATGAATTTGTTCCTAAAAGATTTAAGGATACACTTGTTACATGGTTAACTAATATTCAAGATTGGTGCATTAGCCGTCAATTATGGTGGGGACATAGAATTCCTGCTTGGTATAAAGATGAAGAAGTTAAAGTAACTCCTGTTTGCCCTGGGGATGGTTGGAAACAAGATGAAGATGTACTTGATACATGGTTCTCATCAGCATTATGGCCTTTCTCAACAATGGGTTGGCCAGAAAAGACTGAAATGTATGAAAGATATTATCCTACAAATGTTTTAGTTACTGGTTACGATATCATTTTCTTCTGGGTATCTAGAATGTTATTTGAAGGAATCGAATTCACTAATCATGCACCATTTAAAGAGATTTTAATTCATGGTTTAGTTCGTGATTCTAAGGGAAGAAAAATGTCTAAGTCTTTAGGTAATGGTATCGATCCATTTGATGTTATCGATAAATACGGATGTGATGCACTTAGATATTTCTTAAATACAAATTCAGCTCCTGGTTTAGATTTACGTTATGAAGAAGAAAAAGTAGCTTCAAGCTGGAATTTCTTAAATAAATTATGGAATATTTCTCGTTATGTAATGATGAATATTGAGGGCTACCAAGCAATAGATTTAAAGAGTGCTAAGTTAAATCTTGCAAGTAAATGGATTTTAAATAAGTTAAATAAGACAATTAAAGTTGTTGATTATAACTATGATAAATATGAGTTTGGTGAAGCTAATAAAGCATTATATAACTTTATTTGGGAAGATTTTGCTAACTGGTATATTGAAGTATCTAAGGTAGATTTACAAGATACAAATGTTGCAAATAAAAATACAACACAAAATGTATTAGTATATGTATTAACTGCTATAGTTAAAATGTTACATCCTGTTGCACCATTTATAACAGAAGAAATTTATTTAACTTTACCACATGAAGAAGAATCAATTTCTATTTCTAAGTGGCCAACAGTTGAACCTGAATTTGATTTTGAAGAAGCAGAAAATGGTTTTAATTCTGTAATTGAAATTATTACTT
>CAVEPF010000107.1:5988-6577 GCA_963617645.1 Anaerotignum sp.
GAAATGAACGTGCTAAAGCTAATAAAGCTCCTAAAGAAGCTATTAATGTAACTTTAGTATGCAAATCAAGTGAAACTTTAGCTTGTTTTGAGGAAGCAAAACCTTACTTTAATAGATTCTTAAATCCAAAGAATTTAGTTATTACAAATAATAATATTGATTCAAAAGGAAATGTTGTTGTAGTTCTTGAAAAAGCTACAGTTTATATTCCTCAAAATGAATTAATTGATATTGAAAAAGTAATTGCTGATTTAAATAAGGAAAAGGAAAGACTTGAAAAAGAATTAGATAGAAGTAAAAAAATGCTATCAAATCCTAATTTCGTTTCAAAAGCTCCTGAAGCTAAATTAAATCAAGAAAAAGATAAATTAGCTAAATATGAAGCTCAATATAAAGAAGTTCTTGAGCATATTGCTAATATAAAATAATGATAAGACTGTGAAATAACCTAACTTTTCTAAGTTGGATGATTTTTCACAGTTTTTTCTTTAAAATAAAAAGCGCCTAGAAAATTAATTCTAAAAGCGTCGTTTTGTTAAATATTAATTTACAATTATTTGACATTACTTATTATGCATAAGGTAAAAAA
>CAVEPF010000108.1:0-499 GCA_963617645.1 Anaerotignum sp.
GATAAAATCTATCTTTTAAAAGACAGCAAATATTCAATAGAACAAAAATTAAATTTAAGCGATGATGAAGTTGTTTTGTCACAATCGTTATTACCTAAAATAGACAATTATAATGATTACTTAGGTAATACTATAAACATTACATTTATTAACGGAGATAAAATATATTCAAAAAATTTGAAAATTATTCAAATTTTAGAATATTCAAATTACGTTTATGTGAATTCTAATAACTTTGAAGAAGTATTTACATATTTATATAATATTAAAAGTGCTAATTTTAGTACAATATTTAAAATAAATAATGTTAGTGAATATTTAAACTCTATAAATGAATTTTCCCTTGATTCTGAGAGTGATAACTATATAAATTTTGGTATAAATGACTTGTTAAATGAATTTGTAACTAAACTGAATGATTTAAAAAAAATATATAGTATTTGTTTTTATTTAGCTATTGTTTTTGTTTTTGTAAGCTTAATAGTTATAAATATTTTAA
>CAVEPF010000108.1:509-8849 GCA_963617645.1 Anaerotignum sp.
GATTTAAACATAAAGATGTATATCATATGTTTTGGTTCAATAGAATTTTTGAATATGTTTTTTCAATATTATTAAGTTTCGTTTTAACAAATATTTTATCTAATAATTATAACGAAACATTAAAAAACACATTTAATATAGAAGTAAATTGTATTCAAAATTACTCTATTCTAACATTTATAGTAACTTTTAGTTTTATTATTTTGGATGTTATAATGTTTAAAATTTTATATAACATTATATGTAAAAAAATCTTTTAATAAAAAGAGCTCTAGATATCTAGAACTCTTTTCTTTTGACAATTTTCACACAAGCCATATATTTCAATATTATGATTTTCAACTAAAAAATTATTCTCTTCTAAAATTTTTTGATTGGCTAGTTCATATGGACAATTTTTTAAATAAATATGTTTTCCACACTTTATACAAACTAAAACGTGTCTATGTTCTTGCTTGATAATCATATATAAAGCTATACCATTGTTATCAATTTCTTTATGAATTATAGATTCTTCACTAAAAGAAGTTAAGGTTCTATAAACTGTTGATAAATTTATATCGTTATCATTTAATAATTTATATATTTGTTCAGCTGTTAATGGTTCATCTGAAGACTCTATTATTCTTAAAATTTTTTCGCGTGATTTAGTACTTTTTAATCCAAAATCCTTTAAATTAATCATAAAAATCTCCTATTTGACAAATCTATTATACAATGTTATTATTGATTGTGCAATTGCAAATCATTTGCAAGAAAAGAGAAATTGTATGAGTGTGTTATCTTTTGATAATGTTTCTTTTAAGTATGATAACTCAAAAGAAATATTAAATAATGTCAATCTAAATATAAATGTAGGAGATTTTATTGGTTTAGTAGGTGAAAACGGTAGTGGTAAATCTACGCTACTTAAACTAATATTAGGACAAATTAAACCATCAAGTGGTAAAATTATAAAAGATAAAAATCTAAAAATTGGTTACGTTAATCAAACATTGTCAACAGAAGAAGGGTCATTTCCTGCAACTGTTTATGAAATATTGTCACTTGGAATTAATAAAAAACCTTTTACATTTTTAAATAGTAAAGATAAAAAAAGAATTGAAGAAACTCTTGAATTATTTAGTTTAAAATCAGTTAAAAATCATTCAATTAATTCACTTAGTGGCGGGCAGATGCAAAAACTTAAAATAGCTAAAGTTTTATTATCAAACCCTGAACTTATTATTTTAGATGAACCTACAACTGGAATTGATAAAGAAAGTGAAGAAGTATTATTTGAGCTTATAAGACATATCAGTGCAATGAAGAAAACAATTATTTTAGTAACACATAAAGAGTCGGAATTAAAATATACAAATAGAATATTAAAATTAACAAGTTGTTCTTTAGAGGAAATAGAAAATGCTTAATTATGAATTTATGCGTATTGCGCTAATATGTGCAATTTTAGTATCTGTGTTACTTCCTTTAATAGGAGCACCACTTATTCAAAAAAGATTATCAAATATGGGAGATGCATTAAGTCATACCTCTCTTTTAGGTGTAGCTATCGGACTTGTAGCAGGATTTTCAACTATTTTAGGCGCAATACTTATATCAGTTGTATCTAGTTTAATAATTGAACTTATAAGAAAAAAGTTTCAAAAATATGCAGAAATCTCTGTTGTAATTGTTATGAGTTTTGCGGTAGGCATGGTAGCAATACTTTCTCATTTTGTAAATAGTGGATCATCATTGTCAAGTTATATGTTTGGCTCTATTACATTAATTACTAAAACAGAAATGTATTTATTAATAGCTGTTACAATTATTTCTTTAATATTTTTCATTGGATTTTATAGATACATTTTATATACAACATATAACGAATTACAAGCAAAACTTGATAGAGTACCTGTTAATGTAGTCAATATTATTTTAACTATTTTATCATCAATTATTATTGCTTTAGCTAGTAAAACGGTAGGTGCTTTAATGGTCTCAAGCTTAATGGTTATACCTTATGCATCTAGTATCCAAGTCACAAAAAGTTATAAATCAAGTTTAATAGTTTCTCAAGTCTTTGCGATAATTTCAAGTGTACTAGGTACAATACTTTCTTATTATTTAGATTTGCCAAGTGGTGGTGTCATGGTACTTGTATCAGTCTTTATTTTATTTGTGTCTTTAATATCTAATCAAGTATTTAAATTAAATAAATAAAATCATTTTAATAAAATAAAATGATTTTTATTATAATCTATTAAACCATCTTTTTTAAGTTTTGAAAGTTCTAGACTAAGTGCTGTTCTTTCAACTCCTAAAAATAAGGCCATATCTTGTCTTGAGTAAGGAATATCAAATTCTTTACTCTTTTTTTTCTTAGACGTTTCAGATAAATATTTTAATATTTTTTCTCTAGTAGTCTTTAAAGTTAGTAAATTTTTATAATTAAACATTAATTCATTTTGCCTTGCAAGCTCTTTAAATAACTGTTTTAAAAGTAAAACATGTCTTAAACAATGGTTAGAACACATGTTAATTAGTCTTGTACGACTCATTAATAGAACTAAAGAGTCTTCAAGACAAAATAGGTGTTTTGCAAATCTAGCTTTTTGTCCTATTATTTCCACAAGTCCGAAAACTTCATCTTTTTCATAATCGAAATTAAAAAATATATTTCCATTAATGTCATATGTTACACTACGAGCTTGTCCTGAAAGTATTAAATAAGCATAATCTACTGAATCACCAATATTAACAATAGTTTCACCTTTATTAAAACTTACAATACGACTATTAAGACAATGCATAATTGCATTAAAGTCCATTTCATCTAATTCTTTAAAATATCTTGATTTTTTTGCTAATTTTATATTTTTCATAATTTTTCATTTTGGTTGTTTTTCCAACCAATCACCTTAAGAAAATTATACTATAATAAAAGCACACAAACAAGGAGTTTAAGTATGAATGTTATTAAAAGAAGTGGAAAAGAAGTAGTCTTCAATATTAATAAAATTCATGATGCTGTAATAAAAGCTAATGAATCTGTAGAAGACAATAAACAAAGACTATCTAAAGCACAAATTGATTTAATTTGTGATAAGATTTTACACGAATGCGAAAAAATGGGAAGAGCAGTAAGCGTAGAAGAAATTCAAGACATGGTTGAAGTTGAAATTATGAAATCATGTGCTTATTCTGTTGCAAAGAACTATATAACATATCGTTATAGACACGAGCTTATTCGTAAAAGTAACACAACAGATAATCAAATTTTAACTTTACTTGAAGGCGAGAACGAAGAAGTTAAACAAGAAAATTCTAATAAGAATCCTACTGTTGTTTCTGTTCAAAGAGACTATATGGCTGGAGAAGTCTCAAAAGATATTACTAATAGATTTTTATTACCTGAAGATGTAGTTAAAGCTCACAAGGAAGGATTAATTCACTTCCATGATTCTGATTATTATGCACAACATATGCATAACTGCGATTTAGTAAATTTAGAAGATATGTTACAAAATGGCACAGTTATTTCAGGAACATTAATTGAAAAACCACATTCATTTTCAACAGCTTGTAATATTGCGACACAAATTATTGCTCAGGTAGCATCTTGTCAATATGGTGGACAATCAATCTCCCTTGCTCATTTAGCGCCATTTGTAGATATTAGTCGCCAAAAAATTAGAAAACAAGTACAAGAAGAATTTAAATTATTAAATATCGATGAAAATGATGAAAAAGTAAGTCAAATAGTTGAACAAAGAATAGCAGAAGAAATTAAACGTGGTGTTCAAACAATTCAATATCAAGTAGTAACTTTAATGACAACTAATGGTCAAGCTCCGTTTATTACTGAATTTATGTATTTAAATGAAGCTAAAAATCAAAGAGAAAAAGATGATTTAGCATTAATCATTGAAGAAACATTGAAACAACGTATGCAAGGAGTGAAGAACGAAAAAGGTGTTTATATTACTCCTGCCTTCCCTAAAATTATTTATGTTCTTGAAAGTGATAATATTAAAAAAGGAGACCCATATTTCTATTTAACTGAATTAGCTGCAAAGTGTACAGCTAAACGTATGGTTCCTGATTACATTTCAGAAAAAATAATGTTAAGAGATAAAGTTGACAAAAATGGTGAAGGTCATTGTTTCCCATGTATGGGATGTCGTTCATTCTTAACTCCTTATATTGATGAGTCTGGTAAGCCAAAATATTATGGAAGATTCAATCAAGGTGTTGTAACAATCAATTTAGTTGATGTAGCTTGTTCATCTAAGAAAGATGTTGATGCCTTCTGGAAGATATTTGAAGAACGTTTAAATCTATGTCATAAAGCATTAAGATGTCGTCATGAACGTTTACGTGGTACTAAGTCAGACGTTGCGCCTATATTATGGCAATACGGAGCACTTGCTCGTCTTAAAAAAGGCGAAACTATTGATAAATTATTATATGGTGGATATTCTACGTTGTCTCTAGGTTATGCCGGACTTTGGGAAACTGTTTATTATATGACAGGTAAGAAATTAACATCAAAAGAAGGCGAAGAATTTGGCCTTAAAATTATGGAATTCTTAAATGACCATACTGCAAAATGGAAGAATGATGAAAATATTGATTATTCATTATATGGTACACCTCTAGAGTCTACAACTTATAAATTTGCTAAAGCTTTACAACATAGATTTGGTATCATTGAAGGTGTAACAAGTAGAAATTACATAACTAACTCATATCACGTACATGTAACAGAAAACATTGATGCATTCTCTAAACTTGAACTTGAATCTAAATTCCAACGTTTATCTCCAGGCGGTGCTGTTTCTTATGTTGAAGTACCTAATATGCAAAATAATATTGATGCTGTAATTTCAGTTATGCAATTTATGTATGAACATATAATGTATGCTGAACTTAATACAAAATCAGATTACTGCCAAGTATGTGGCTATAATGGTGAGATTGAAATAATTACAGATAAAAATGGTAAACTTCTATGGAAGTGTCCTCAATGTAATAATAAAGATCAAACAAAGTTAAATGTAGCTAGAAGAACTTGTGGATATATAGGAACACAATTTTGGAATCAAGGAAGAACACAAGAAATAAAGGATAGAGTGTTACATTTATAATGAATTATGGTGAAATCAAATATCATGATGTAGCTGATGGAACTGGGATTAGAGTATCACTTTTTGTTTCCGGATGTCGTAATAAATGCAAGGGCTGCTTTAACGAAGCTACTTGGGATTTTAATTACGGAAAAGAGTTCGATTTAGACGCAGAAAATAAAATAATTGAAGCTTTAAATCATGATTATATTGAAGGATTAACAATTTTAGGTGGAGAACCTTTTGAACCTGAAAATCAAATTGCTTTATATCCGTTTATTAAAAAAGTTAGAGAATTATACCCTAATAAAACTATTTGGATGTATTCAGGTTATACTTTAGATAAAGATATATGGCCAGAAAACGGTAAAGTTCATACAAGCGTAAGTTTAGATATCATAAATTTAATTGATATTTTAGTAGACGGAAGATATGTATGTGAATTAAGAGATCTAATGTTAAACTTTAGAGGCTCAAAAAATCAACGTATTATAGATATAAATAAAAGTAAAGAAGAAAACAAAATTGTTTTGTCTATACTTAATAATTAAGGTGAATGTATGGATGTATTTAAGAGAGTAGAGAGAGCAATAAATTTAAAACATAGTGGATATAATTGCGCAGAAGCTATACTTATAACCTATAGTGATTTAATTAATTTAGATGAGTCTATATTACAATCTATAGGTTCTGGCTTTGGTAGTGGAATGGGAGGCTTTAAAGCAACTTGTGGGGCTTTAGTTGGTGCAAATATAGTTTTAGGACTATTAAATAAAACAGATACTAAAACAAAGTTCATTTCAAAAGATATGGTTAATGAATTTACTAATAAGACAGGTGCACTAAACTGTGAGGACTTAAAAGGCATTAAAACGCACAATGTTTTATGTTCATGCGAAGATTGTATTAAGTATGCTATCTTAATATTAGACTCAAAATTAGAGGAAATGAAGAGTTAAATCTTCATTTTCTTTTTTAATATATGAATTTAGAGAAAAATATTATATAATATTTTCGTTATAACCTGGAGGTTATTTATGATTGTAAAATTCTTATATCAAATGAATGTAAAAAACAAAAGAATCTTAACTGGACTTGTTGAAGATGATACACAAATTGAATATGATCCTCTTCGTGAAATCCCTATGGTTTTAGAGGACAACTTAGTTTTAAAAGATAATGAACGTAAAGTTTCAAATTTTGGTGACCTATATTATTGTGTATTTAAAGAAGACGAAGAATATAGATATTTAAATATCAATGATTATATGTTAAAAGTTAAAGTGAATGCTAGCGATATTTTAGCTTTTGCAAGTTTCGTTACTAAAGATATGATTGAATCTATTTTATATAATACTAATTACCTAGGCTCTGATTATGATTTGAAATATATTTCAAGCGGATATAAATTATTAGATAATCTTGAATACGATGATTCATACCGTGTATTCTTCAAAAACGTTGATGATGATGTTTATGTTGAATTTTTAGACGAATCGATGCCTAAATTTTTAACTGTAAAAGATTATAAATATACTCTTGTTGATGATTTCTCTAAAGCTATGAGAGTATATAAAAAAGAAGTACGTAACTTACTTTTAACTCATGAATATATTACTAAATCAACACCAAAAGCAGAAATAACTATGTCACATGAAAATGTATTTACAAAAAGTCCATTAGAATACATTTTTGGTGGAGAAAATTCTTTCCTTGTTACATTTATTGATTCTACTTTAAAAATTACAAAAAATCCTACATTAACTAGTGAATACAGATTAGCTAATGATTCTACTCGTGGTCAAGTTTTAAGAAATGTGTTATATTCATTAAAGAAACCTGTTAATATAGAAACACATGTTTTAAAAATTAATGATTTATATGTCGTTAAAAACGCTGAACTAGATTTCTCTTTAACACAAACCGCAGCTAAAGCAAGTAATTTAAACGTTTATGAAATTGAATTAATTGAAAATGCTATCGCATTATTCATGAGAGACCCTAAGATAGAGAAATTAAACTCAATTTCAGATAATACATATTATTTATATAATACAAATAATATTTACTCATTATCTTCTCTTGTAAAAGAAGAAAAGAGTAAAATTATTGATGCAAATAGTGCTATTAATTTTTATAAGGCGTTTGAAAACTTTAGTTCTAACAATGGTAATTTAATTTTAAAATCAAATGATAGATATATTGGGTTAAATAAAATTACAAAAGAAGATTTTTCTATTAATTATTTAGATAATGCATTACTTGCAACAACATTTAAGCAAGAACAAGTTGATATTTTAGAGCGTATTTTAGATAAGAAGTTCCAAAGACGTGAGATAAATCCAATTAATTATGATTATTTAAAGATTAATGAGTCAGTAGCTCCATCGCTTAACGAACAATACGAAGCTATTATTAGAGACAAGAATAATACTAACATTCGTTTTGGTACACCTTTGAGCTTAGATAAAATTCGAGTAACAAGTGATAAGGGCGCATTTGAATATTTTGAATCTTTATTTGTAAAGACTTATTTAGATTCATATAAGCTATTTAAAATGGTTTTACCAAAAGCTAATAATATTTTATTATGTGGATCAGTGGCTAACGTTGATTTAACTGCCTTATCACAAGCTGCTTCAAGTATGGGTAAAGAAGTATCTGTTACCTTATTAGATACATCAAAATGGGGATACTATCCAAATTGTTATGTTTCAAAGGATGTTAAACTTGAAAATGTATATAGACTAGAATTAACTAGTTTACCTCTTGATTTTATTTCTAAATTTGATTTAATTTTTGTAGGTAAATCTTATAAAAATAACACTGATAATTTAGTATCATTTATTGATAATCTTTCAAAAACAAATTATGAAGGCTTTATTTTAAATGAATCATTAAATAAAGAATTTGGTTTTGTTAGTGATTATGACAATAGTTTATTAAATACTTACTCATATTCAAGACACTTAATAAATCATGATGAATCACCTATCGGAAATTCAATTCTAGATAACAAATTATCTCATTATTCAATTATTAGAATTAAAAATGGCGTTGTTAAAGACGCAATCAAAAATAAATAAAAAAAATAGGAACTGTAAAGAAATAAATTTCAATATATGAAGTTTAGGAGCGTAAGCTCCTTTTTTTCTTTAATTTGTCTTAAAAAATAAAAAATTAGATAAGGAAAATCAAGTATTAATTTAATGATTTTTCAATAAGTTAA
>CAVEPF010000109.1:0-3709 GCA_963617645.1 Anaerotignum sp.
ATAAATCTTGATTCCATTCGGCAGTTCTTAAATTAAACTGAATTGGTTCAGGCTTAATTGCTTCACCATTCGTATTTGTAATTTCTTGATAGAACGTTTTGTCAAGCGGTGTCATTCTTGGTATGTTTTCGCTTGGCAAATTAGCCATTGACACTTTAGAAGCTAGCGCTCTATCTATCTGTCTATTTAGTGTTAAACTTGCCGTTTGCATTTGCTTTGGAACTAGCACTCTTCCACGACCAATGTATTTATCATTTTCTTTTAATGTAAATGTATAGTCATAAGAATATAGAGAATCTAAAACATTTACAAGCATTGCGTCTCCAAACCATAGTGAGCGATAGAAACTGTTTGTTTGTGTCCAATTTGTAATACTTGCACCAAGCGAATTATTAAACGGAAGTATGTCTTCTTGATATAATTTAACATTTGGATATATATCATTTAACAACTTCATTAAATCTTTATTTTTTGCTATATCTTCTAATTGATAATCATCACGTTGTATTTTATCAGGAATACTATAATTTAAATGCGTTAGTTTATACATAGCACAAGGCTTCTTGTCTTTGTTAAAATATCTATGTTCATACAAGATATATTTATTGTAGTCGTCTTGTCCTGATTTAATGTCTAGATAAGAAAAGCATTCTTTTACACAATTATCAGTATCAACTATTGCTTTAAATTGTCCTAAAGGCACAGAAGAAATAAAGGCTTTTTGATTATCAAAACAAACTCTATTTAATGCAGAACCGGTAGAAGCTGTTAATCTAAATATCTCATCAATTGAATTAGTAAATGAATCATTCAACTCTAAATTTAATGCTTCAGTGATTGTATCATCACCATTGAACATTAATTTACCATTTACAGCAGTATCACAAACAACATCAACACAAGTTTTACCAATGCCACTTGATAAGAACGTATTGTGAACTTCCGGATAATAACCTAGAGCCCATTTATAAGCTTTAAAGTTATTAGTTAATCCTAATCGTTCAATTGGAGTGTATAAGTCAATATAACGAAACATATCGGCGTATTGTATTCTTTTATCACCGCCGGCGTAGCTTCTGAAGTTACTTGGTAATAACTTTGTATTATCTATTTCATTTTCCATTTTATATCACTCCTAACAATTGTAATTTTCTAGTTCCATATTTGCAAGCGTCTATGCAGTGGTCGTTTCCATCTTCAGGTTTACCATTTTTTTCATTTATAACTTTACTTAATAATTCTTCAATTAACATATCATTCTCTCCTAATAGTTCGTTTGTTGTAGGGTCTATGTAGCCTTTGTTTATGATTTTAAATAATCCATCATATGATAATACGGATTGAAGTCTTCTCATATCTGCCATAATATCTTTTTTATCAACTTTAGTTGTTTCAAAGTGTCCTCTTCTATTAAACTCTAGGAATAAATCACTAGCTGCAGAGTCAACGTTTATAATTATGTTTTGATTATAAACTCCATATTTCAAACAAATATTTTGATAAATCCAACGTTCGGCAAGTTCGACTTGGTCAATTGTCGCTAAAGGTCTATGCCCTGCTTGCAATGGGTCATAATAGAAAGTAGGAAGAACAACTATTCTTCCGTGTGTCGTTACACATAAAGGCACAAGAGTTGTTGCGTCTCTAACGTTTCCTCCGTCCGAACCTATTACAACTTGAGTGATTAATTCTCCATTTTCTAGTTCATTTATAACGTGCTTATCAAAACTAAACATTGGATATACTAATCCATCTCTTCCGGTTGGCTTTCCTAAATATTCATGTTCATATGATTTTAAATCAACTTCCTTTAATCGTTCGGCTTCAGCTACAAACTCGGCAGTCAACCATTTTTTGGGAACGTCTAAATAAGTTGTATGTAATACATATCTATCGTTCCATTTTTCTTTAGAGCATTTATTTACCCAATTGTTAGGTTCTCTAGGAGGATTGTAAGAAGTAAAAACTTTAAATTTAGGATTGTTTTCAACATCGTTTTTTCTAAACAATGATTGAAGAACAGTTCTTACTTCTTTCCAGCTATCAAATTGGTCGACTTCTTCAAACCATACAACTTTAATAGCGCCTTTAGAAGCTTTAATACCTTTGGTTTTAGTTGGGTCATCACATCCACTAAAGAATATTTTTTGACCAGTTCTTTTGTTGGTATATCTTAATGGCTTCTTTGTCATTCGCCATTCACTAGTTAAGCCCAATTTATCAAAAGCCCAAGTCATTTGCTCGGCTACTTTAGTCTCCATGTTATCGGCTACTTTCATAAAGATTGCTCCGTGCGCTTCTGAATCTCTTTTAAGTTCTAATGCAAATTCAATAGATATAAAACTTGATTTAGTAGAGCCACGACCGCCCTCATTCCAAAAATAAGTGAAGTCTCCATTTTTAATCGCTTTATGTTCATCGTAAAACACAGGAGCAATTTCATTTTTAATGCTTATTTTTCTTTCTTCAGTCATCATACATCATCAACTATTATTGTTTGAGTATTTTCTAATTCTTCTTTGTCGGCTTCATTCTTTTCTCTTTGGAGTTTCAATAAATCATAATTAGCATTAAATGATTCGCCAAAGAATTTATTAAGTAAGTACACTTGAGTATTGTAATCACCTGCAACGTGTCTTGTTGAAGTTCTAATTTTCTTTTTAGGATTAGTTCTTCCATTATCATCGACAATCATATCAGTTTCTTTTACATCATAGCCTAAAGCTTTTTTATACATAGCCCCAACTAAATCGGATTTTAGTTTAACTAATCCTTTGTCAAATGCTTCTTGTATTTCCGGATGTTTCTTTTTAAGTTTTACAAAGTATTCTTCTGTAATACCTAAACATTGAGCCATTTCCTTTTGAGTCACTAGGCTTCTTTTCCATTTTGTCAGCTGTTCTAATTTAGCAGGCAACTGCCCACTTTCTTCCCATTTTTCAAACAAGTCAGGATTCTTTTTTTTCTTAATTATTTCTTCCATTTTGTGAGTCAGTCACCTCCTTTTTTTCTTCATGCACGTGTTAATGGTTGGCTTTCTTTAACTCTTATATATAGTGCTAATATAATATAGAGAATTTATTTATTAAGAATATAAATATAATTTTTTAATTATTAATATATTAAAGTATTTATATAATATAGAGTACTAATATATTAATTAATAATTTATTTATCTATCATACTCATTAATATAATATTTACCACTAGGATATTTACTTATAAATTCTTCTTTACTTAATGTTTTATAATCATTAATCATTTGATTATATTTCTTTTCGTCTTCTTCTTGGTTTTGGTCTTCAAGAATTGCAATAGTTAAATCATTTCTTTCAAGTTCAATGAATTGTAATAATCCTAGTTTTAAATATCTTATAACTTCAGGTTTTGCTAAAACATCTAAATCGGCTCCTGTTATTCCCTCCGAAATATCAGTGCCGTCATCTTCACTTATGTTGTCTGCAATATTTAACATTGTGTCGAAGTCTTCAAAAGCGTGTGCTACTGATTCAACTGCAATATCAAATATATCTAAAACTCGTTTATTTTCAGGATTTAAAAAGCCCTCATAATAAGGGTTTAATTCATCTTCAACATTATCTAAAAATTTAAATTTTAATGGTTCTTTTGTGTTTGGTATGTATGTCATAACTTAATCTCCTTAAAGTACATAAAAAGAGACTAACAATTTACGTTAGTCTCCAAAATC
>CAVEPF010000110.1:0-9482 GCA_963617645.1 Anaerotignum sp.
GTAAATATATTATGTAAATTAAATCGTATCATTGAATTAGGTAGTCATGATATGTTTTTAGCAGATGTAGTAGGCCTAAATATTGATGATACGTATTTAGATAGTACAAATAAATTGGATTTAGCTAAAGCAAAACTTGTAAGTTATTCTCATGGTGAGTATTTTTCACTAGGAGATAAGCTTGGAACATTTGGATATTCAGTGAGGAAGAAAAATGACTAATCAAGAATTATTAAATAAAGCTCAAAGAGAATATATTGATTTAGGTGAATATGTTAAGACTCTTTGTAAAAAAACAAATAATGATAACAAAACACATGATGTATTATGCAGTTTAGATATTACATTACAACTTATGTTAATGTATTTAGCTGTATCTAATTTAAATACACCAGATTCGGAAATTAATTTTATTAAACTTTTAACAGTTGAAAAAGATGTTATTGATGTTTATAACAAGTATAATAAGACTAGTTTAACATGGGAAGATTTAAAAGAAGAAAACATGGATTCTAATTTACTTAAGGAATTCATTGATAGAACATACTTATTGTATAAATATGATTTAGACTTACTTGCTAGTTTCCTTGCAAGCTTAGATTCTAAAACTGAAGAAGATAATTTAGCATTTATTATTAAAAAAATGAGAAATATTCTTGTTATATTTACTAATATTAATAATGAAACAGATGAAAGATTTATTGATTTTATCATTGAGGAAGTATTTGCAAAAAAATATAGGAGTTTAAAAGAAATATTTAAATCTGTTAATATTTCGTTTTAATTTATGAAATTAAAAAATAAAATACCGCCATATTTACTTATAATTTTAAGTTTCTTTATGGTGATTGTCGTTGGTACTATTTTGTTAAGTTTGCCTATTAGTACTAAAAATAGAATAAGCGTTGGATTTATAAATGCCTTCTTTACAACTGTTACAAGTGTTTGTGTAACAGGCCTTACTACAATACCAAATTTAGGCGAAACTTTTTCTATATTTGGTAAAATTGTAATTACTATTTTAATGGAAATTGGTGGATTATCGTTTTTAACTTTAACTATCTTTTTCTTAGTCGTGTTTAAAATAAAATTAGGTATTTCTGAATCATTTTTAATGCGTGAACAATTAAATCAAGGATCTATTAAAGACTTAGAAAAGTTAATTATAAAAATTGTAAAAATAACTTTAATAATTCAATTAATAAGTACAGTACTTTTTACATTTATTTTCTACTTTTCAAAAGAAATAAATTTCAATTTTTTTGAGGCGTTTGGTATAGCTATCTTTCATAGTGTTTCTTCATTTAATAATGCAGGTCTTGATATTTTAGGACGTGATGACTCACTTAAGATATATCAAGATAATATACTAGTCAATGTCTTAACTATGATTTTAATAATTATTGGTGGTATAGGTTTTAGTGTATTAATTGATACATGGCAAAATAAAAAGTGGTCTAAACTTCGCCTTCATACTAAAATTACATGGCTTACAACTTTAATTTTAGTTGTCGGTGGTACAATTTTAATTAAATGTTCAATGTGGAATGGTGTTACCGTTTTAGAAGCGTTATTTTTATCAGTTAGTACAAGAACATGCGGATTTTCAACATTTGATTTATCTACAATGAGTAACGCTTGTTACTGCATCGTAATTATTTTAATGTTTATTGGTGCTTCAAGTTGTTCAACTGGTGGCGGTGTTAAAACTAGTACAGTCTTTGTTGTAGTTAATTTTATCTATAATTATGCTAGAGGAAGATCGAATAATGCATTTTATAGAAAAATAAGCCAAAAAGTATTACTTAAAGCACTAGCTTTAATTAATTTTGCACTTATTTGGAATGTATTTATTACACTTTTAATTTGTGCAATTGAACCAGAGACAATGTCTTTTAAAGATATCTTATTTGAGGAAGTTTCAGCCTTTTCAACTGCAGGTCTTGCTACTACAAGTACTAGTAGTTTTACAACTGCTTCAAAATTACTTTTATGTTTATCAATGTTTATTGGTCGTGTAGGACCTTTAACATTCATGGGTATGATGAATAAAAACTGGTTAGTTGAAACAAATGAAAAAGTTAAGTACGTTGAAGAAAATATAATGATTGGGTGATTTTATGAAGAAAAAAATTCTTGTAATTGGTTTAGGAAGATTTGGTTTATCTATTGCTAAAACATTATCTAATATGAACGTTGATATTTTAGCTGTAGATAATAAAACTGAACCTGTAGAAAAAGCTAGCGAATTTTTACAATATTGTGAAGTTTGTGATACTAGTAAAAAAGATGTCTTAGAAGAAATTAATGCTCATACATTTGAAACTGCAATTGTAGCTATCGGTAATCTAGAAGCAACTTTCTTAACTGTAGCTAATTTATCTGAACTAGGTGTTGAAAATATTTATGTTCGTGCCGAGAGTAATGACTACGAAAATATTTTAAGAAAACTTGGTGCTACAAATGTTATAATTCCTGAAACTGCAGCTGCTACTAGTTTAGCTCATGAAGTAGTAAGCCAAAGTGTTTTAGACTATTATGAAATCTCTAAAGATTATGGTGTTGTAAAAGTAGAAATACCAGAAGATTTTAAAAGCGATACTTTAATTAATTTAGATATACGTAATAAATATGATGTAAACATTGTTGGTATTATTCGTAACGATAAATTCTTCATACCTAAAGGTACTGACTATATATTAGGACTTGATGTTGTATTAATCGTTGGAAAAGATAATAAAATTACAAAATTTGAGTCTGATATAAATTAGTTAGTGCATGCATCTTGAAAAAATGTTAGTGATAGTTTATTATATATTAAAATTACTCTTAAAAGGAGAATATTATGATTATTGTAACAGATTCTGCTAGTGATATCAGAAAAGAAGATATAGAAAAATTAAATGTTCATGTAGTTCCTCTAAATATTTCTTTTGGTGATGAACATTATAAAGATGGTGTTGATTTAGACATTGACACATTTTATGAATATTTAAAAACTAAAAAAGCATTCCCTAAGACTGCTTGTCCTAGTCCTCAAGATTATTTAGATATATTTACTAAAGCTAAAGAAGATGATGAAGAAGTACTTTGTATTTGTTTATCAAGTGGTTTATCAAGTACTTATCAAACTGCTTGTCTTGCTAAAGATTTAGCTGAGTATGATAAAATTCATGTTGTAGATTCACTTACTTGTTTAAGTGGCGAGAGATTAGTTGTAACAAATGCTTGTCGTATGCGTGATGAAGGAAAATCAATTTGTGAAATTGTTGAAGTATTGAATGACATTACTCATAGAGTACATATTTTTTCAATAGTAAATTCTCTTGAATACTTCTATAAGGGTGGAAGAATTTCGAAAACATTATATACAATTTCTTCAATCTTAAACTTTAAAGTATTTATTTCTTTAGATAAAGATGGAAAAATTATTAAACCAGGACAAATTATAGGTTTATCTAAGGCTATTTCATCTTGTGCAAAAGATTTTAAGAAAAATCCTATTGATAAAGAATATGGTATTTGTTACGGATATACAACTGATAAAGATAATTTAGAAAAATTAATTGAGAAAAGTTTTAAATTAACTGAACTTGAATCTTATGATTTATCGCAAATCGGACCTACTTCAGGATCTCATATAGGTGAAGGTGGTATTTGTTATGCCTTCATATCAACTAAGGTAACTGAATAATGTACTTTTATGATTTTTTAGCTTTTTTACTTGGAATACTTGCTATATATTTAGCTTTTTATTATATAGTTAGTCCTAAAAGCTATAAAGATAGATTGTTTCAAAAACATTTTAAACATAGTGAAACTATGTATAAACTAAGTAATATCGTATTTAGCTTTATTTGTGGTGCTGCACTAGTTACTGCTGCATTATTAAATACTTTAAAAGTGTTTAAGGATGAAAACTCTAACTTGTATTTTACTTTAATTTATGTAGGACTAGTAGTTTTATATCTATTAAGCAATTCTATTATTGAAAAAATATTTGTCGAAAAAGACGCCAAAGTTGTTAAAATTAAAAAATAGCGTAAAAATTATTATAAGAATTTTAAAAATCTTATTTACAAATAGAAAAAAAAGTCTTATAATAATTAAGCGCAGTTGGAACATTAGCTCAGCTGGATAGAGCACTCGCCTTCTAAGCGAGCGGCCAGAAGTTCGAATCTTCTATGTTCCGCCATCTAGAAATTACGTTACCTTCGTGGTAACTTTTTTTTTACAAAAAAATTGAAGTTATTATTTAATTTGGTATATAATATATTAGACTAAATAAAAGAGGAAAATTATGAAATTAGAACCTATTGTAATATCGTTATTAGATACTGATTTATATAAATTTAATATGAATCAAGTTATATTCCATAAACATACAGATGCTTGTGGAAAATACTATTTTAAAAATCGTAGTGAAGGCGTAAAGTTTACTAAAGAGATGGTTGATGAAATAAATGCACAAATTGATCATTTATGTTCCTTAAGATTTACTAAAGAAGAACTTGATTATTTACATTCAATAAGATTTATAAAAAGAGACTATGTAGAATTTTTAAGATTATGGCATCCTATTAGAGACTATGTAAAATGCTATTTAGATGATGAGGGTGAACTTCAAGTTGTAGTTGATGGTCCTTGTTTTAGTGCAATGCAATTTGAAATATATATTCTTGAAATCATTAGTGAAGTATATTTTAGAATGTCTTATGATTATGATACATTAGTAGCTAGTGCTAGAAAAAAACTTGATCAAAAAATTAAAGATATGAATAGTGGTAAATATACACTAAAGTTTGCAGAATTTGGTTGCCGTAGAAGATTATCTCGTGAATGGGAAGGCGAAGTAATTGAACGCTTTGCTCGTGAAACAAACAACTTACTTGGAACTAGTAATGTATATTTCGCTAAAAAATTCAATTTAAAACCAATTGGTACATATGCTCACGAGTTTGTACAAATGTATCAAGGTTTCCCTAAGATACCTTTAGCTTACACAAATTATTATGCAATGAAAGACTGGTTTGCTGAGTATAATGGCGATAATGGTATTGCTTTAACTGATACTATAGGTACTGATGTATTCTTACTTGATTTTGACTTCTTAAACGCTCATTGTTATCAAGGTGTAAGACATGACTCAGGAGATCCGTTTGTTTGGGGTAATAAGATTATTGATCACTACAAGAAATTAGGTATTGATCCTAAAACTAAAACACTATTATTTAGTGATTCTTTAAATTTTGACAAAGCTCAACAAATTTATGATTATTTTAAAGGACAAGCCATTGTATCATTTGGCATAGGTACATTTATTTCTAATGATACATGCGAGAAAGCTTTAAACATTGTATTAAAATTACAATTCATAAATGATAGACCTGTTGCTAAATTAAGTGATGATACAGGTAAACTTATGAGTAAAGATAGTGAATTTACTAATTATCTCGAACGTTCTGTTAAATTTAGACTTTTAAGTGAAAAAGCGAAGTAATTCGCTTTTTTTGTGCTATATTTTCCAAAATAAAGCGCTTTCATTTAATATACTTAAAGTAAAGGTTGTGATATTTTGACACAAAATAAAGAAATTCAAAAAATTGAAAACAAAATTAATAAAACTAATAAAAAAATAGAAAAGTTAAGTAAGAAAGTACATTTAAACAAACTAGAAGAAATTAAATTAGAAGATTTAAATAATGAGATAATTTGTTTAACACATTTAGAAACTGTTGCTAAAACTAATTATTCAAATTTAAAAGTTGAAAAGGCTATAACAAAAGAAAAAAAGAAAAGATATAATATCTTATATGGTAATTTATTTTCAACTATTTTAATGATTTGTATACCACTAATGGTATATCAATTTTTCAATTCGTTTTATAACTTATTAGACCAAATTATGGCTGCTAATATTGAACAAACTGCGGTAAGTAAAATTGGTGTTATTTCTCAACTCAAAAATGCAGTTTCAGCATTTGGAGCCGGAATTGCTGGTGGCGGAAGTGTTTTAGTTGCTAGATTTTACGGCGCTGGTAACATGAAGGAAGCTAGACATAGTGCTAGTAACATGTTATTTATTTCTTGTGTTGTTTCAGCTCTAATCTTAGTGGTTTTAATTCCTCTTGCCTATCCTATTTTAAAAATAGCTCAAACTCCTGATATTGATGCAAATACAATTACATATTTTATTATGTGTTTGATTGAATTAGTTGCTGTATCTATTAATAATATTTTCATAGGACTTGAAAAAATTAAAGGAAATAGTAAAAAAATATTATTCTTAAATGTTGGTATGTTACTAGTTAAATTACTTTTAAATTCTATATTTGTCTATGTTATAAAGGTTGATAATATAGCATATCTTGAGTTATCTACAATAATAGGCCAATCCCTATTGCTAATAGTTGGTTTAACTATTATGTTTAGTAAGAAGAACTTACTTAAATTAAGTATTTTAGAAATGTTACCTAAAAAAGAATATATTTTACCAATTATTAAATTATCAGTTCCAATTTTCTTAGGTAAATTTGTAATGAACTTAGGTAAATCAGTTGTTAACGCGCTATGTGGTTCTTATTATTCTGAAGCTACAGGTGGTTTAATTACCGGCGCACTAGCTGTATCAAATAATTTGTCTGGTCTTGTTACAAGCCCTGTATCTGTTTATGAAGAAGGACAAAGTTCTATTATAAGTCAAAACATAGGTAATAAAAATTTAAAAAGAACTATGGATGCCTTTAAAACTACCTGTTTAATAGTATTATTCTTCGTAGTTGTTGGCTTTGTTTTAGTTAGATTTGTCTTTTTAGATCAACTTACAAATCTTTTCTCAATCACTAAAACAGATTCAAGTGAAGGTATTTCAATGAAAGATTTAATTAAACAAATATTCTATTATGATTGTTTATCTATACCTTCATTAGGACTTGCAAGTGCTGTACTTGGAATACTTTATGGTTATGGAAAGACTTTCTTATCTGGTATTTTAAATGGATCTAGAATTTTAATTAGAATAATTAGCTTAGTTGTTTTACATGCATGTGGTATCAATTATCAAGCTGCTGGTATTTCTATGGGTATTTCAAATATATTAATTGGTTTATTGAGTTTAATTGCATTTTTGATATTTTACATTAACCTTAAAAAGAACGGATACCAAGGTATGTATTTAACTGATAGTGTACGTGAAAAAGAAAAATTTAATTTAGAAGCTTAATGCGGTTTAAAATACAAAAAAGTTGTAATTATTTATCAAATTTAATTGAAAATGATTATTTAAATTAGTATAATAAAATTAAATAGGAGATAATTGGATATATGTTTGGTAAAAAGAAGAAACAAGAGGCTTTAAAGGCTCAAAAAGAAGAAGTTGCACGTCAAAAATATGCTGAAGCTAAGAAGGCTGAACGTGAACAATTAGCTAGAACTTATAAATATGCTAAGGCTTATGATGAATTACGTGCAAAAGGTTTAAGTGACGAAGAAGCTCGTGCTAAACTTGACAAAAAAAGAAATGAAATAGAAGTTGAAATGGCTTCTACTACAACTCCTCAAAATTTAGATTTAACTGAAGAAGTTAAAGAAGAAAAAGAGGAAGTTGTTGAATCAAAAGAAGAAACAAAAGAAGAAGTTAAAGAAGAAACTGTAGAACAAAAGACAAAAACTACTGAAGTAGAAGAAAAGGTTGTTGAAGAAGTAGAGTCAAAAGAAACAGAAGAGTCAAAAGATACTGCTGTTAAGAGAACAAAAGTAAATGAAAAAGTAATTTATGATTCTGAAGAAGAAGTTAAAGAAAATTCAAGCAAAGCAGATACAACTGAAGTAGAAGAAACAAAAGAGGAAACACCAGTGACAACAAAAGTAGAAACAAAAGAAGAGACTAAAAAGGAAAATTCTAAAGTAGAAGATAAAGAAGAAGCTGAAGAAGAAAATTTCAAAGTTTTATGTGAACAAGATCCTGATGACAAAGTCAATGGTAAATATGAAATTTTCCAAGATAGTGATGGTTATAAATATCGTTTAGTGGCTTCAAATGGTCAAATAATGGCAACATCTGAAGTTTATACTACAGTTCGTGGTGCTCAAAATGGTATCGAAACATTAAAATCAAATAAAGATACATTAGTAACACGTATTGAAACTGACAAACATAAAAAGAGTCAATTTGTAGGTTCTACTGTACAAAACAAGATTTTAATTCATAGTGCTAATTATCCTAGCCGTACTCAAGCTGAAAGTGCAATTAATTCTGTAAGAAATTTAATTCCTGCAACTAAAGTTGTTTTAGTAAAAGAAGCTACAGAAAATAAACCTGAATTAGTTGACAGATCAAAATTCATTCAAGAAGCTGGAAAAGGAAAATATTTAATTGTTGTTAATGCTGAAAGCAATGCATATCAATTTGTTCTAAAAGCTTCAAATGGTCAAGTAATTTTAACTTCTAAACAATATAAATCAGCTTTATCTTGTAAAGGTGCTATTACTAAGTTTAGAAATGAAGTAAAGAATGGTACATTCTATACTGTTAAAGATAAGAATGGTCAATATCAATTTAGACTATATAGTCAAGCAAACAAGTTAGTACAATCAGGTATTTCTTATAGTACTAAAGCTAAATGTATTTCAAATATTGAATCTATTTGTAGATTTATTGACTCAGATATTATAGAAAAGTAAGACAATAATGCCCTGAACTATGTTCATGGGCTTTATTTTTATGGTAATTATATGAATAATAAAAAAGAATTAAAATTAAATTATAAAAGAACGATAAATATATCTCTTGCGTTTTTTTCAATCTTAATGTTGTGGCAAGTATATAATACATATTGTCCTTTGTTTTTAAAAGATTTATTAGGAGATAATAAAGAATATTTAATTGGTACAATAATGGCTTTAGACAATGTTGTAGCTTTATTTTTACTTCCATTATTTGGTCGTCTGTCTGATAAAACTAAAACAAGATTTGGTAAAAGAATGCCATATATTGTTATTGGTATGTTACTAGCTAGTATTGTTTTTCCTTTTATAGCGTACGCATTTATAAAACGTAGTGTGATTGGTTTAATAATTACTATGTGCATAATTTTGTGTATTATGCATATGTATAGAACTCCAGCTGTATCATTAATGCCAGATTTAACTCCAAAACCTTTAAGATCAAAAGCTAATGGAATTATTAATTTAGTAGGTTATTTAGGACCAATTATTGCCGGAGTTATCGCAATGGTTGTAAAATATGATGAACATCCACTTATTCCTTTTGTTATCGCATCTATTTGTTTAATTGTTTCTTTAATTATTCTTATTTTAACAATTAATGAAAATAAGTTATTAGAAGAAGTAAAAGAAGATTTAGAAATAGGAGAAGAATTAAGTCAAACATTAGATAGAGTCGACGAAGATAAACCACTTTCTAAACGTGATAAAAAGAATTTAATTGTTATCTTAATTTCTACTTTCTTATGGTATATGGC
>CAVEPF010000111.1:0-4567 GCA_963617645.1 Anaerotignum sp.
TAGTTTTACCTCTTTCATAATTTATCACCTCAATATGATGATACTATATTTTTGGTGATTTGGGACATTTTCCCTGGATAACACTTAAGACATTATCACAAGATAACCATAAAATAAATTACTCAATTGTAAAATTGCTTGAAAAAAATATGTATTTGTGGTAAAAAATTAAAAATCACGTAATGAGGTTTACTATGAAACAAAGAAAATCAGTTGTTGAAGCTTTAAGTTTAGACTATAATGCATCAATGTATAAAAGAAAGCCAATCTTTTCTTTCTGCAAAAGATTATTTGATATAATTTCAAGTTTGCTTGGATTAATCATTTTATTTCCAACATTCCTTATTTTCATTATTGTAATAAAACTAGATTCTAAAGGACCTGCTTTTTACGGACATGAAAGAATTGGAAAAAATGGTAAAACTTTTAAAGTATTAAAGTTTAGATCTATGAAAATGGATTCTAGACCACTTGAAGAAATATTAACAAAAGAACAATTAAAAGAATGGGATAGAGAGTTTAAAGTTACTAATGATCCTCGAATTACTCGTGTTGGTAAATTTTTAAGAAAAACTTCATTAGACGAATTGCCACAATTAATAAATATCTTACTTGGCCAAATGTCAGTTGTTGGTTGGAGACCAATACTTCAATTAGAACTTGATAGATATAATAAAGATGAACAAGAATTATTACTTAAAGTTAAACCAGGACTTACAGGATATTGGGCAAGTCATGGTAGAAGTGACATTGAATATAGAGATAGAATTAAAATGGAATTGTATTATCCTTATAAACGAGGATTTTGGTTAGATATTAGAATATTGTGGCATACTTTAATCAGCGTATTTAAACACGAAGGTGCTAAATAAAGTGATATACAAATTGAAATTTGTATATCTTTTTTTATTAAAAAATAGTGCCTATTAAATAAATATAATATATAATTTAAGTATAAATAATTTGGAGGCTTATATGAACGCAATTATTTCAGTAGTAGGAAAAGACACTTGCGGTATTCTTGCAAGTGTAAGTAATGTTTGTATGCAAAAAAATGCAAATATTATTGATGTGTCACAATCAATATTAGATAGTTATTTTGCAATGATAATGGTAGTTAATATTGATAATTTAAACTGTGAATTTTTAGAATTCATCGATTCTTTTGATGATGTTATAAATGAAAAGAATTTAGATATTCATATTATGCATGAAGACATTTTTAATGCAATGCACAAAATATAGGTGAATTATGTTAACTAATGAAGAAATATTTGAAACAATAGACATGATTAATAAAGAAAACCTAGATATAAGAACTATAACTATGGGTATTTCTTTAATCGATTGTATGGATAGTGATATTGATAAATCTTGCAAGAAAGTATATTACAAGATTTATAAACATGCTAAAGATTTAGTTAAAGTTGGTAATATTCTTGAAAAAACATATGGAATACCTATTGTAAATAAAAGAGTATCTGTTACACCTATTGCACTTCTTGTCGGTGCAAGCGGTGGAGATCCTGTAAAGTATGCTAAAACGCTAGATAAAGTTGCTAGTGATATAGGTATCGATTTTATAGGTGGATATTCTGCACTTGTACAAAAAGGATTTTCTGCAGGGGATTTAGAACTTATTAATTCTATACCTGAAGCTTTAAGTGTTACATCAAAATTATGCTCTAGTATAAATGTTGGATCTACTAAAGCTGGTATTAATTTAGATGCTGTAAGAATAATGGGTAGAATTGTTAAAGAAGCCGCTATCAAAACAAAAGACAATAATTGTTTAGGTGCGGGAAAACTTGTCGTATTCTGTAACGCAGTTGAAGATAATCCGTTTATGGCAGGAGCTTTCCATGGTGTTGGTGAGGCTGATACTGTAATTAATGTAGGAGTTTCAGGACCAGGGGTAGTAAGAAACGCTATAAAACAAGCACCTAAGGATGCAAGTATTGCTCAAATTGCAGATATTATTAAGAAAACAGCATTTAAAATTACTCGTATGGGCCAATTAATTGGTACTAAAGCTAGTGAAATGCTTAACGTTGAATTTGGTATTGTTGATTTATCACTTGCGCCTACACCTGCTGTTGGTGATAGTGTTGCTGAAGTACTTGAAGAAATGGGACTTGAATCTTGTGGTGCATACGGCACTACTGCTTGCCTTGCATTATTAAATGATGCAGTAAAAAAAGGCGGAGTAATGGCATGTAATAGAGTTGGTGGTTTAAGCGGCGCATTTATTCCTGTTTCTGAAGACGAGGGTATGCTTAGAGCAGTTAGAAATAACACATTAAATCTTGAAAAACTTGAAGCTATGACTTGCGTATGTTCTGTAGGTCTGGATATGATAGCTATACCAGGAGAAACAAGTCCTGAAATTATTTCAGGTATTATAGCAGACGAAGCTGCTATAGGTATGGTTAATAATAAAACTACAGCAGTTAGAATTATTCCTGCTATCGGAAAAAAAGCAGGAGATACATTAGAGTTTGGTGGACTTTTAGGAAGTGCATATGTCCAAAATGTAAATCAAACAAAGAACGATGTATTTATCAAACGTGGTGGTCAAATTCCTTCCCCTCTTCAAGCACTAAAAAATTAAAATTTATAGGAGATTAGTATGAATTTACATGAAGAACATTATATATTAATTAAAGATTTTAAATATGGTGTTCAGTATATTGATTCTGTAGTAAGCGCATATTTATCTAAATCAAATGAATATATTTATATAAATGAAGAGGATTTAGAATTTGAAGATAGTTCATCTTTAAGAGATAATTATTTTTTAGAAGATGGATTTTATAAGATTCCTGTAACTGATATCGATGTTGACCATATGATACCTCAAGAAGTAAATGAATCAATGTACTATGATTTTTTAAGAGGTAAAATAAGTGACTTAGATTTTTTTGGGTTTACTAGACCGAATAACGGAGTTATATTCAATGGTAAACTTAAATTAAAATTATCATATATTCGCGATTATCTTGAAAATACAAATGACACAACTTATCTTTATACTGATTACTTTAATGCAAGTAAATATTGCATAAATTTTAATGATGCATTTTATAATTATTTTTATAATTATTCGGACTTAGAATTTGAAGATGAAGATACTGTAATAATGATGTTCTTACATGTAATTAATCTGTATAACGAAGAAAATTTTTTATATGATTACGATATAATAAAAAAATCAATAGATGATGAATGTAATTATTTTGATTCTAAAACAAGTGATAGATCATACGTTTTAAAGGTTATATTTGTTGAAAAACATTCTCAAGAAGCTAATTATTATATGTTTGATAAATATCCTAATTTATTAGATTTATATAAAACATATTTAGATGATTTAATTAAATTAGATGATACTCTAGCGCTTCGTGCTAAAGCTTATTTAGACTATGAAGGAGCTTATTTTTGGCCTGTTAATTATATAGAAGCTGAAGAACTTTTAACTAAGCTATATCTTTTAGGAGATTATGAGGCCACTAACACGCTAGGTTATTTATATATGTATCACAACACGATAAGTGATTCTCCTGACTATAATAAAGCTTTTTCATATTTTAGTATTGGATCTGTATTTAATATTACTGAATCTAGATATAAATTATCAGATTGTTTGATTAATGGATACGGCACAAAGAAAAACGTAAAAGTTGGTTTTGAAATGTTAAAGAATGTTTATATGGAGACTCGTGAAGAATTTTTAACAGGTAACAAATTATCTAAATTTGCAGACGTTGCTCTTAGGATGTCAAACTATTATGAATTTAATGTTTATAATGATGACATTGAATATTCAAGAAGAAGGAAATTAAATGACATTATAGAAGCTAAATATGCACTTGAAGTTAGACAAAATACTGTTGATTATATAGGAGACAAGATTGTAAATAACAAAATATGTGACAAATATTCTTTATATAACTTTTTAGAACTTGAAGATAATATTCCTATTAAAAGTGATTTATTTATAAGAGAATTATTAATCGATTGTTTTACTTTAAATTACAGGCTACAAAAACAAATCAAAGCTGAATTCAAAGCTAAAGATGGCATTTGTAGTATAAAAATTAAAATACCTAAGAAATTAGGAAGAAAAATGCTAACTACTTTTATTGATTATGGTAAAACTTGTTTAACTAACGAACTTGAGATTAGAGGATATACTAACGTTAATGATTCATTTACTTTAGACATATCTAAAATAAGATTTTTTAGTGATCAAATTGATGATACAGTTTATTTACTTGTATCATCCCCTAAATCTATTGTATTAGAAGATCCTTATGTCGTATGCCCAAAACAACTTAAAAAGACAGGCAAGCTTCACAAGTTTATAAGTGTATTAGAGGATGATCAACATTTATCATATAAATTACCTACTTTATGTTTGGCAAATAATTTTGATTTAAAACAAAATGATAGAGTAATTATTAAAGTAGGTAATGAGAAAAAAATATGCACAGTTTATAAAACATTTGTTTTATATGAATCTGAACTTGAAATGCCTGTTGCTTATTATCCTATTGTAATTGAAAAA
>CAVEPF010000111.1:4577-5953 GCA_963617645.1 Anaerotignum sp.
AAATAATAAAGAAGAAAAAATAGATGATTTTGTAGCTTAAATAAATTTAAGATAATATCTTAAGGAGAAACAAAAATGAAAGAAATTGCAAAAAGAGCTAAAGATGTTAAAGCTAGTGAGATTAATGAATTTTTTAATTTATTACTTGAAGATAAAAGTGCTATATCACTTTGTGTCGGTCAACCTAACTTTAATACGCCACAACATATTGAAGAAGCGGCTATTGAATCTATAAGAAACGGAAAGAATTTTTATACTAGTGATTATGGTTTGCCTGAATTAAGGCATGAAATATCTAAATATTTAAAAAGAAAATATAATTTGAATTACACAAATGAAGAAGTTTTAGTTACTATAGGGGCTTCAGAGGCTATTGACTTAGCAATTCGTACTTTAATAGAAGAAGATGACGAAGTTATTTTATTTGATCCTGTATATGACGCATACACACCTCTTGTACGCCTTTCAGGAGGAAAAGATGTTCATGTTTTACTTAAAGAAGAAAATGATTTTAAAATCGATGTAAAAGATGTTGAATCAAAAATCACTTCAAAGACCAAAGCTGTTATTATTAATTTTCCTAATAATCCTACTGGTGCTACTATGACAAAAGAGGAATTAGAACCATTAGCTAAACTTTGTATTAAACATGATTTATATTTAATTAGTGATGAAATATATTCCGAACTTTCATATGAGACAAAACACGAGTCAATTTGTGAGATTGAAGGTATGAAAGAGAGAACAATTTTGATAAATGGATTCTCTAAGGCTTATGCAATGACTGGATTTAGACTTGGATATTTGTGTGCTAATTTAAATCTTATTTTACAAATGAAAAAAATACATGCGTTTGGAGTTGTATCGTGTCCTTCAGCTTCTCAATATGCTGGTATTGAAGCTTTGAAAAACGGAGATAGTGATATCGAACTTATGAAAGAGGATTATAATAAAAGAAGAGAATTTACTTATAGTAAAATTAAAGCTTTAAATATTCCTTGTTATAAAGGAACAGGTGCTTTTTACTTTTTCCCTTCAATAAAAGAATTCAATATGACTTCTTTTGAATTTGCCAAAAAACTCCTTACTGAAAAACATGTAGCTATAATTCCTGGTTCTGCGTTTGGAGATAATTATAAATATAATGTTCGTATATCTTATACATCTTCTTGCAAAGATATAGAAGAAGCATTTAAAAGAATCAATGAATTTGTTTTAGAACTTAGAAAAGAACACACTTTATAATTTATACTCTTCTAAATTTGTTAAGCTATTTTGAGTGATTTTTATAATTATTTAATTAAAGTTATTTAAAATCTTTAAATTTTATAAAAGTAGACAATCAATTTTAATCTATGTTATAATTTATATAATGA
>CAVEPF010000112.1:0-3107 GCA_963617645.1 Anaerotignum sp.
ATATTGTAGCATTTAATGTGGGACAAGAAAATATAAATAATAGTTATTTATTTTTTATTGAAATAAAGACTTAAATTAGATATTATAGTAATGTTTTAGGATTGGTGAATTATGAAAAAAATATTTTATTTGTTCTTAATTATATTTTCTGTTTTGTTACTTTCAAATTGCAGAAAAGGGTCTAGCGAGTCTTCGAGTTCTGATTCAAGTTCAGGTAATAAAAACGAAGTTTCTATTAAATACAATTTTAGTGAAATTAAAAATGGTATGTATTATGAAGTTTTAGGAAATGTAGATAGAAATATTCCTAAAAGTGTAAGTGATGAGGGAAATAGATACCCTGTATATGGAACTAGTTTAGAAAATATTACTGAAGATGAAAAGACTGCTTTAATTAATGAATCTTCTTATTTAAAAGCTAGTGATACAACATATAATAAAATGGATAAAGAGGGAAATTTATATTTAAATGATACTAAATTAGATAGAAAGTTTTATAAACACTCTACTTCACTAAATACTTATTATGGTTCTTTAAGTGATAATGAACCTGCTGTAATAAAAAAAATCAGTTATAAAGCAAGAAGTACTGGAAATCATTTAACAGGATTGTATGCACCCGCAGGAGAAGTTGTAACTATTAACTTATCAAGTGAAGATTTAGAAAAAACTGGTGGCGTTAAAATTGAAATTGGGCAATACTCACAAAATAATGAGTTAAATAATATTTGGCAAGCTAGATCTGATTTTTCTCGTATGCCACTTCTTGGGAACGAAATGCTTGCAAGTGATACTACAAGTTATGTTGGTTCTTTTTTAGGTGGTCCTATTTATGTTACTCCTTTAAAACAATGCGATTTTACTATTACAATAAGTGGTGCTGTTGAATATACTCATTTTATATATGGTTTGACTTCAGAAGAGGAATTTGAACGACTTAAATCATCTTCAGCTCCTTATTTTGATCTTGAAGTATACGACGCGTGTGTAAGACACTCAGGTCCTAAAAAATATGCTAATCTTGATTATGATAATTTAAATAAGATATCTGACTTGTGGCTTAAAATTTCAAATATATCTCGTCAAATCCCATCCTCTAGCAACACTAACATTGGTATTGATTTCTTGTATGACCCTTTTGTAGCAGCTGGTAGTGCAGTAGCTTTTGTTGGTAGAAATTGGTGCAACCTTCCTCCTGATTGGATGAGTGGATCTCTTGATTATGATTCCTTTATAACAAATGGTATGTGGGGTACAATTCATGAGTACAATCACCATTTCCAACGTTATGGTTTTTACCCAGGGGATGAAGTTACTAACAATGCAGTTAGTTTATTGTCTTATATATCTTATACAAAAATAAGTGAAAATAGGGATAGTCTAGAAGGATGGAATAAATATTTAAATCCTGAATATTCTTTAAAAGAAACATTAAGTTTATCTAGTAATTTAAGTGAAACTAATTCTAGTTTCTCTTCTTTAAGTACTTATGCAGATATCATTCATACTTTTGGCGTTGATACTTTTATCGAAGCCGCTAAATATAAAGAAGGACAAGGCGGAGTTGATAACTGGTATGAAGCTTTATGTGTTAACACAAATTATAATATGGAATATTATTTTTCACTTCTAGGACAAAATGTAAGTGACTCTTTAAAAGAAAAATATAAAAATTTAAAAATGTTTATACCTGCAACATTAAAAGAACAAACAGGTAGAGTAATTAATGATACTAGTATTACAACAGTTATGCCATACATTATTACTCCTAGTGATACTTATACTCTTGATTTAGATAAATCACTTACAATTCCAAGTGGTTTTACTTCCAAGATTAAAAAAGTTAATACTTCTACTAATACAAAATTCACTATTAAAAATAACATTGTTACAATAGACTCTAGTGCTAAATCAAAATTAAATATCTCAATTGATGTAACAAATGGCACTTATTCAGATACTTTAACATTCATTATTGAATTAAAACCCGAATATAGTGGTATCAATGTTGATACTTATATATATTTAAATAAGCCTTATACAACTAGTAAAGATGCTCTTACAAATAATTTTGAAGGTTATTCTACTGTTTCAAATAACATTTTAAATAAACATTTTATTAATGGTATAAACACAAATCAAATAGTTTCTTACTACGGTAAGTTATATATGATACAAGATGGTACATACAATATTTCTATTAGGTGTTCGAATAGAAATGATACTTATTTAGAAACAGGATTAAATAGTAAAACTTATGACAAGTCTTTAGAAAGTCCAAAAGATAATCCTATTAATTGTAAAAATACATATATAACATATAATGTTAAAAAAGGTGATTACATATATTTTAGAGTAACAATTAATTCTTACCACTCTGACGGATTTGGTGAACTTTACGGAAGTTATACGAACGAATTAAATGCTATTAGTAATTCAATTTTATATAACGAATCAACTTACATTACTAAATTTGAAACTGAAGATAATTATAAGCGAACATATACAAATGAAAAATTTAGTGTACCTTACACTAATCAAAAAATTGTATCTTATACTACAAGTTATTCATGTTGGGACGATAATTATAAAATAGAAAACATAATTGATGGAGATTCAAATACTAGTTATCATAGTATTCGTGATAAATTTATAGAATCTGAACCTTTTGAAGTTACTATTGATTTAGGTTCTTCTTATTATCTAAATCAATTAAATATAACTATATATAACGGAAATCAAGCTCATTATCCTACTAAATATTATTTATATACAGGAAATGATTTAGATAATCTGAAAAAGGTTATTCTTTATGTAGATAGAACGCTTACTAATAGAAATTTATCAATAAATTTTGCTACACATCAATTTAGATATTATAAGCTTGTAATTACTGAAACAAGCGAAAACAAATATGTGGCTATAAGTGATATTAATATGTCACTTAACGCAAAAGGTAATTTAGTTTCGCCTGGTGAAGCTTACTATATTTCAGAACCTTCAAGTACTACTTTACAATACACTAAAAACTTTTCAACTTTTGGCTATACTATGAGTGGAAAAGGATCTCTTAAAATAGAAAGTACTAATAGTTTTGGACTTATTAC
>CAVEPF010000113.1:0-8706 GCA_963617645.1 Anaerotignum sp.
ATTCATCAAACATATTTAATGTTGATTGAGTGGAATAACGTTTTATAGGAAGTATACCTGTCATGTATACTAAATCAATACATTTTGAAACATTGCTTGATTTAAATAGGTTTCTTAAAAATTCTGTATACTCTTCACATAACTTTGCGTTATTTTCTTGTTCTCTATATATAACATCCCATTCATCTATTAAGAAAATAAAGCGTTCCCCCAACTCTGAATATAACTCATTGATAGCCTCTCTTAAAGTCATACCTTCAAAAGCAATTGATTTATATGTACGTTTAAAATCATTTAAAATGCCGTTTTTAAGTTTTTGCACAAATAATGATTTATCTTCTATATCAGTATAAACACTTGCCATATCAATCCAAATAACATTATGTTTATTTAAATGTGTTAAGAAAGATTTGTCATTTTCAATTTTAAGATCTTTAAATAAGTCTTTAGAGTTCGAGCCTTTAGAATAGTAGGCGTTAAGCATAGAAAGGGCCATAGTTTTACCAAATCTTCTAGGACGTGTAACACACATGAATTTATTTTCTGTTCTAATATTCGAATTAGTTACTGTTAATAAATCAGACTTATCAATGAAAATTTTTGAATTTAACGAATCAAAAAAACTACAATTATCTTGATTTAAATATAAAGACATAATATCACCATACCTTTATATTAATTGTACATAATTTTAAACTTTATGTCTATAAATCTAAATAGTATCAATTATAGTTGTAAAACAAACTAAACAATAAAATTTATCAGTATAAATAATATCACGAACTTACAGGTGATTGTATTATAAATTTCAATTTTTTTGTTATTAATTAATTATATTAATTAAAATAATCAATTGAATATTGTAAAAATAAATCGTATAATACTTTAGACAAAATTTAGGAGGAAACTCATGAAACTAGGATTAGATATAGGTTCTACAACAATAAAATATGTTGTATTAGATGATAATTTAAATATAGTTTATAAAGATTATAAAAGACACTATTCACATATTAAAGAAAATATTTTAGAAATATTAAACACATTAAAATATAAATCTATTATTAAAGGCGAAGTTAAGTTTTCTATATCAGGTAGTGCAGGTATGGGACTTACAAACGGAGTAGGTATTACATTCGTTCAAGAAGTATATGCTACAAGAGTAGCCGCAAAGAAATATATTCCTGATGTTGACTGTGTTATTGAACTTGGTGGAGAAGATGCTAAAATCTTATTCTTATCTGATGGTATGGAAGTTAGAATGAACGGATCTTGTGCTGGTGGTACAGGAGCTTTCATCGATCAAATGGCAACATTGTTAAATGTTGATGTATCTGAAATGTCTGATTTAGCCAATCAACACCAAAAACTATATTCTATAGCTTCACGTTGTGGTGTATTTGCTAAAACAGATGTACAACCTCTTTTAAATCAAGGTGCTTCTAAAGCTGACGTTGCGGCAAGTATTTACAAGGCTGTTGTAAACCAAACTATAGGCGGACTTGCACAAGGTAGAGATATTTCCGGTAAGGTCGCATATCTAGGTGGTCCGTTAACTTTCATGCCTGAACTTAGAAAAAGTTTTGATGAATCTTTAAAATTAACTGGTATATGCCCAGAGAATTCATTATATTTCGTTTCTATTGGTAGTGCATTAGCTGCTGATAAGGAATATGATTTAGATGAAATAATTTATAAAATTGAAAACTTTGATGCGAACGAAAATTATAGTTTCAGTGAACCATTATTTAAAGATGAATTTGAATTAGCCGAATTTAGAAAAAGACATGCTAAAGATAGCGTTCCTACAATTAATCTTCCTTATGATTCAAATGAAGAATTATATCTTGGTATTGATAGCGGTTCTACTACGCTTAAGATGGTATTAATTGATAACGATAAAAATATACGTTGGTCAAGTTATCAATTTAACCAAGGTAATCCGGCAAAAATTATTAGAGAAAACTTAATAACTTTATATACTATGTATCCTAACCTAAACATTAAAGGTAGTGCTTCTACAGGATATGGTGAAGAACTTGCTAAAGCTGCATTTTCCCTTGATACATCTTTAGTAGAAACTATGGCTCACTTTAGAGCTGCTAAGCACTTTATGCCTGATGTTGATTTTATTATCGATATAGGTGGACAAGATATTAAATGTTTTAAAATTGAAAATGGAACAATTTCAAATATCTTCTTAAATGAAGCTTGTTCTTCTGGTTGTGGTTCATTCCTTCAAACATTTTCTAAAGCTTTAGGATATGAAATTGAAGATTTTGCTAAAATTGGACTTCTTGCTAAAAAGCCAGTTGATTTAGGTTCAAGATGTACTGTATTTATGAACTCATCTGTTAAACAAGCTCAAAAAGATGGTGCTACTATTGACAATATATCTGCTGGTCTTTCTATATCTGTAGTTAAAAACGCATTATATAAAGTTATACGTGCTACTAATGTAGAAACACTTGGTAAACATATTGTTGTTCAAGGTGGTACTTTTAACAACGAAGCTGTACTTCGTGCATTTGAACGTGAACTTAAAGTTGATGTAGTATGTCCGAATATTTCAGGTCTTATGGGCGCATATGGTGCAGCTCTTTATGCATTTGATCAAAAGTTTGAAAAGTCTAGTATTATTACACTAGATGAACTTAAAGAATTTAAGCATGAAGTAAAATACACTAAATGTGGTTTATGTAAAAATGCTTGTCAACTTACAATTAATAATTTTGGATCTAACAAACGTTATATCTCAGGAAACAGATGTGAGCGTCCTTTAGCTAAAACAAACATTAGCCAAAGTGATGATTTAAATATCTATGAATTTATTAGAAATAAATTAGCCTCATATAAACCACAAGAAGGAAGACGCGGAAAACTTGGTATTCCTCTAGTATTAAATATGTATGAACTACTTCCTTTCTGGCATACATTCTTTACAAGTCTAGGCTTTGAGGTAGTAAGTTCTGGGTTCTCAACTAAAAAAATATTTACAAAGGGTCAACATACTATTCCATCAGACACAGAATGTTATCCTGCTAAATTAGTACATGGTCATATTGAATCTTTAATAACAGATCAAAAAGTAGATGCTATCTTCTACCCTTCTATGACTTATAATTTAGATGAGAAAAAAGGTAATAATCACTACAACTGCCCTATAGTTGCATATTACCCACAAAACATCGAAAACAATGTTAATTTAATCTCTGAAATTACATGGATAAGTGATTTCATCAGTTTAAACAATAAAACATTATTTGAAAAGAGAATTCTAGAAATTTTAAACAAACACTATCCTGATATTACTAAAAAAGAAATACATCAAGCTACAAAGCTTGCATATAAAGAATATTATGATTATACAGATTCTATAAAAGAACGTGGTAAAGAAATAATTCATAACTGTAGAATGAATTCTAAAGAGATTATTGTATTGTGTGGTAGACCATATCACGTGGACCCTGAAGTAAATCATGGTATTGATAAATTAATCTCAGGCTTTAATGTAGGTGTTGTAAACGAAGAATCTATAGCATATCTAGAGGATTCATTTAAAACAAATGTTTTAAATCAATGGACATATCATGCTAGACTTTATAGCGCAGCTAAATATGTTACAAAACAAAAAGATATGGAATTTATTCAACTTGTATCATTTGGTTGTGGTCTTGATGCGATTACAACTGATGAATGTAAAGATATCCTTGAACACGAGGGTAAAATATACACTCAAATTAAAATTGATGAAATAACAAATTTAGGTGCTGTAAAGATTAGATTACGTTCTTTATTTGAAGCTTTAAAATTAAAGAAGGAGGAAGAAAATAAAAATGAATAATGATTATGAATTAAAATATCCTACCTTCACTCGTGAAATGGTTAAAACTCACACAATATTATTACCTACAATGTTACCTATACATTTTAGATTATTCGAAAAAGCTTTAATAGCTTTAGGCTATAAAACAAGACTTTTAGATAATACAGGTGACGAAATTAAACAAATAGGACTTGAATATGTTCATAATGACACATGTTATCCAGCTCTTCTTGTAATAGGTCAATTCATTGATGCATTAAATAAATTAAGTGAAGATGAAAGACATACAGTAGCATTGTTAATCACACAAACAGGTGGAGGATGTAGAGCTAGTAACTATATTCATTTACTTAGAAAAGCTTTAAAAAAAGCTCACTATGAATATGTTCCTGTAATTAGTTTAAATATCTCTAAAGGATTAGAAAGAGATAATGGATTTAAATTATCTTTAAATATGGCTCTTAAATTAGCCGCAGCTATGACTTATGGTGATATGTTAATGTATATGAGAAATAAAGTATTACCATATGAAATAAATAAAGGTGATAGTGAAAAACTAGTAACTAAATGGGTTAATAAAATCGGTGAAGACTTTTTAAATAATGAAGGTACTAATTTTAAAACTATTAAAAATTATGTTAACGAAATAGCTAAAGATTTTGATAATATAGAAATTTCAAGCGAAATTAAACCTAAAGTTGGAGTAGTTGGTGAAATATATATTAAATATTCTGCACTCGGAAATAACAACCTTGAAAGTTTCTTAATTAGTGAAGGCGCTGAGGTTATGGTACCTGGTCTTTATGGTTTTATGTTCTATTGTCTATATAATACACTATATGACAAAAAGTTGTATAAAGTTTCCAAACTAAAAGTATGGTTATTTAAAAAAATAATTAAAATGCTAGAAAAAAGAGAAAACGCAATGATTGATGCGATATCACAAACTAAATACACACCAATGAATAGATTTGATAAGACTAAAGATTATTCTGAAGGTGTATTAAATCATGGCACTAAAATGGGTGAAGGTTGGTTGTTAACTGCTGAAATGGTAGAACTTGTATGTTTAGGATATAAAAATATAGTTTGTGCTCAACCATTCGGATGTCTTCCTAACCATATTTGTGGTAAAGGTGTAATGAAAAAAATAAAGAATCAATATCAAGATGCTAATATAATAGCAATTGATTATGATCCTTCTGCTACAAGAGTTAATCAAGAAAATAGAATTAAATTAATGCTAGCAATTGCTCGCGAGACAGTTGATAAAGAAGCTAAACACTAACAAGGAACAATGTTCCTTGTTTTTTAAATTTAAAAGCACAGGCATTATACCTGTGCAATTCATGGATAAAAGTAAAGTTATAAAATAACTTCTTTTTTATTATATATCATTTTTTACAATTATAAAATTACTTTTGTTATTTCAAGCTTAATTTTTAAATATTAGTACTTTGCACTATAAGTAAAAACGTCTTTTTCTTCTATTTTATGTGCAACAAATGCACATTCTCCGCCTACCATAATATCATAGACAATAACATTATTTAGTAAATATACATTACAAACAGAACCAATAAATTGTTCATTATAGTTTTTAAATCTTACTGTTTCTCCAAGTTTATATTTAGAATTAATTTCTACTTTTTCTTTCTTTTTCTTATGAATAAAAAACATAAATAACACCTACTATATAATTCTATTATATACTTAATATTAAAGAATTAAAACAAAGAAAAAATCCCGGTTTCCCGAGATTTTCTTTTTTTAAAAATAATCCAAAATGAATTTGTAAATAATACTGTAAATTAACGCTTAGAGAATTGGCTAGCTTTACGAGCTTTCTTAAGACCGTATTTCTTACGTTCCTTAGCACGTGGATCACGAGTAACGAATCCAGCTGGCTTTAATACTTTACGATAATCTGAATTAACTTCCATTAATGCACGAGTGATACCATGACGGATAGCACCTGCTTGACCAGCAGTACCACCACCATATACATTAACAGTAATGTCATATTGACCTTCTGTTTCTGTAGCAGTGATTGGTTGCATTACATCTAATCTTAACATAGCTGAAGGAATGTATTCTTCGAATTCACGACCATTGATAACGAATTTTCCGCTACCTGCAGTTAAGATAACACGAGCTACAGAACTCTTACGACGACCTGTACCAAAATATTGAACTTTCTTTGCCATTTTATACATCCTCCTACTTTAACTTGTACTCAACTGGTTTTTGAGCTTGATGATTATGTTCGCTTCCAGCAAATACTAATAAATGCTTTCTTTGAACATCGCCTAACTTAGTATGAGGAATCATACCAGAAACAGCTTCAGTTACCATACGAGTAGGGAACTTAGCCATTAATTCTTCAGCAGTATAAGTCTTTAAACCACCATTATATTCTGAGTGATATCTATATAACTTATCTTGCCACTTGTTACCAGTTAATTTGATTTGAGATGCATTGATTACGATAACGTAGTCACCACAGTCACAGTTTGGAGTAAATTCAGGTTTACCCTTACCTCTTAGTAAGCTTGCAACTTGAGTAGCTAAATGACCTAAAGTTTGACCTTTAGCATCAACAACATACCAAGCATGCTTTACAGTTTGATTATTTGCCATAAAAGTATTCATTTTTTTGTCCTCCTTAAATTAAATAAACATTATTTAAGACTAAATTGTGGATTTATTATATTTTAAAAAATGTACCTTTGATATAATATAATAATAAACAATTTTTGTCAACATTTTTTTAAAAAATTATACGTGTTTTATGGTTATCAGGTGACAATGTCTTAAGAGTTATATATCTTTTAAATTTAAAAATAACCTATTTAACATGTGTACAAAATAATGTTTTACTATATTTTAACTCTTTCTATTTTAGAACTATGTTTTAAGTTACTTGAATCATATGATATACCAAGAAGTAATACATCACCTTTGTATGTTCCTAGCGTATTAACATATTCTTTATCTTTTATTTGATTAATGGCTTCATCGGGACTTGAATCAACTTTAAGTTCTATTATCATAGGAATATGATTATTATCTTTAGGAATAAATACCATATCAGCTCTACCTAAAGTAGTATTAACTTCTTTATGAATATCATAGAATTGTTTTGTACTATAATAAGAAATTAATGTAATAACTCCTAATATATCTTCTTTGTTTTTATTAAATGGACCTGCAAGTTCTTTATGATTTTGATCAAATGTTTGATTTATGAAGTCTATATTACCTTTTAAAGTCTCTTCATATAATTTTTTAGAATTAGAAATAGGATTATATAAATCAGACCAATTTAGTTCTTGTAAAGCATTTAGAAATTCTAACCGTATTTCGTAATTTGGTATGTAACACTTCTTTTCGTTGTTATCATACGCTAAATAGCCTAAATGAATTAATACTGTAAGTGCTGCGTCAATCGAATTAACCTTAGTTAAATCATTAGAGAATCTTGAAACATTAACATCCACTTTATTTCCTACTAGCATTTGGCAAATTATATCTTTTAATTCCCCATTATCGTAATTCATATAATCAGTTACAGCTTCTATAGCTGATGTTTGTGTCCAATAATCGCTACATTTATTCTTTCTTATAGCTTCTACTACTGATTTAGGATTATATAAACTTATATTATTTAATTTATAACCATTATACCATGTTTTAATTTCATCAAAATTTCTATTATATTTATTGCATAAATTTATTACTTCATCTTCTGTAAATCCAAAATATGGAGTTAAACAATCTGCATCAAGCATATTATATTCATCAAACATATTTAATGTAGATTGAGTGGAATAACGTTTTATAGGGAGAATACCTGTCATATATACCAGATCGATACAATTTGATACTTCACTTGATTTAAATAATATCCTTAAAAATTCAGTATATTCATCACATAACTTCGCATTATTTTCTTGTTCTCTATATATAACATCCCATTCATCGATTAAAAATATGAAACGCTCGTGTTTAATATTATATATTCTTAAAATCGCGTCATCTATTGTACAATCATCATCTTTTAGTACATTAGGCCATACATCATTAAAGTCTTCGATTATAGCACGATTTAAACCTTTGATAAAATTCTCTTTATATTTTAAATAGATACGTGCCATATCAATCCAGATAACATTATGTTTATTTAAATGGATAAGATAATTTTCATCTTTTGATATCTTAAGATCTTTAAATAACTCTTTAGAATCGCACCCTTTTGAGTAATAGGCATTAAGCATAGAAAGAGCCATGGTTTTACCAAAACGTCTAGGGCGTGTAACACACATAAATTTGTTATCGGTTCTAATATTTGAATTAGTTATAGTTAATAAATTAGATTTATCAATAAAAATTTTTGAATTTAAAGAATCGAAAAAACCAGAATTATCTTGATTTAAATATAAAGACACAATATCACCCACTTGTTTAAATATATACACTTATTTTAGCATAGTTTGAAGATTATTTCTACTTTTGAAAAAATATATAAACCACTACGAAAGAAATGCTAGAGCACTGCTCTAGCAGGATTTCTTAATATATTCAATTATAGAATTGTGTTTTAGTGTGTTAGAATCATATGATATACCAAGAAGTAACACATCACCTTTGTATGCTCCTAGTGTATCAACATATTCTTTTTCCTTTATTTGATTAATAGCTTCATCTGGTGTTGAATCAATCTTAAGTTCTATTATCATAGGGATATGATTATTATCTTTAGGAATAAATACAATATCAGCTCTACCTAAAGTAGTATTAACTTCTTTATGGATATCATAGAATTGTTTTGCACTATAATAAGAAATTAATGTAATAACTCCTAATATATCTTCTTTATT
>CAVEPF010000114.1:0-8070 GCA_963617645.1 Anaerotignum sp.
TTTTAAATTATTAACTATATCATTTATTTTATCACTTAAACTTTTCTTTGATTCTTCATTTTTAACAATCTCTTTTTCTGCTTGATTTAACTTATTTTCTTTTTCTTCTTTATTTTTATTTAATTTATCTTTTTCGCTATTTAAATTTAAAACTTTACTCTTAACATTTTTTAAATCTTCTAGTTTTTTATCTAAATTAATTTTTTCATTCTTTAACAACTCTATAAATTTAGATATTGATTCTAGAATATTATTTTCACTAGTTTTAACTTGTGTTAATGCTTCAACACTTAAAATTAAAGAATTTAATTTATCTTTATAATTTGAAACTAATGTTTTATATACACCATTTTCATGTGATAATTTATTATTTAATTGAGTAGATTCTTCTGATAATTTCTTGACTTCTTCTTCACTTACATTACTTGTCTTTTCTGCAAGCTTAACGTGATGAACATTTCCGCAAACTGGGCAAGGATCTCCTTCAGTTAAGGAACTCGCAAGAATTCCTGCAATATTGCATTGATATTCAAAATTTAGAGTTTGATATTCTTTTAATTTTAAATTTGACTTACAAGTTAACTCATTAATCTCTTTTAATTTTAATTCTAAATTATCTTTATCTTTTAAAACGCTACTATATTCATCTTTTAATTTTAAAGCTTCGTCTAAATTTAAACTATTTGAATTAATTGAATTTTCACATTTAACAATTTCTAAATCGATATCTTTATTTTTATCTAAATAAGCACTAATTTCATCTATTTTATTTTTTAAATCTTGAATACTAGAATTTAATTTATCTTTTATAATTAAATCATTTAGATTTTTTTGTTGATTATTTTCTAAATCATCACAATGCTCTATAAACGCTTGGTAATTTTGTTTTATGTAATCTAGTTCTGTATTTAAATCTCTAATGCTTGTTTTAGTATTAGAAATTAACACATCAGCACCCTTATTATCTTCATTATATTTTTTAAAATCTGAAATGTCTTTTAAATTTTTGTTAAGTTTATCATTTAATGTAGACTTTTTTAAAGTATTATCTTTAATAGTATTTTCTAAGTCACTTACATCTTTAATAGTTGTCTCTAGTTTAGTAGTAGATTCTAATAAAACATTAAATTTATGTAACTCATCTCTTAAATTAATATTATCTTTTCTAAATAATTCGCATTTGTTATTATCTTCTAAAGCTTTATTATAGAGAGGTAATAATTCATTTTTTTTAGTATTTAAACCTTCTAGAGTTTTTTTCTTATAGTTAATTTCTTTATCTTTTTCTACATATTTATTATATTCTAAATATGTATCATATGAATCATTATAAATATCGATGATATCTTTCTTTTTGTCAAACTCTTCTTTTTCTTTTAAACAATTATTATATGTTTCTTTATTTTTATTAAACTCCTCAATATTTTTATTATTAATTTGTGCATTATTAAGTTTAGTTTTTATATTATCTAATTTTTTATTAATTGTATCTTTTTCATTATTCTTATTATCAAATTCATTTTTAAGAATTAGTATATCTTTATTTAATAAATCATATAACATATCAAAATCATTTAAGCTTGGATTTTGAATATTTAACCTTTCAATTAAATCCAAATTAATTGCTCTATAATTTTTTAAAATAGTATCAGTACTTATATTTTCATTTGAAATTTCACTACTAGCTTTACTATATAATTCATTAATTCTATCTTTAAAATCTTGAAATTTTGAAGTTTGTAAAATTGATCTAAAAAGTTCTTTACGATCATTTGTATTAGCACGTATTAAATCAGCAAATTTATTTTGACCAATCATTATGGTATTTCTAAATTCATCTTGTTTTAGTTTAATGATATTAATTATTTCTTGATTAGATTCTTTTATACGAGTAAAAGTTTTATCATCATAACTAAACTCTACTTCTTCAGCTTTTAAAGATGCTAAATACTCTCCATTTTGATTTTTTCTCTTATTTTTAATATATTGTTTAGGTTGTCTGTAAATATTATAAACTTTTCCTTCTTCTAAAAAGCTAAATTTTACATAGCAAATTTCCTCATCACTTGCATAATGGCTCTTAAAGTTTTTATCTCTCTCTTTATCACTAGCCTCACCGTATAGAGCAAAACACATCGCATCAAATATAGTTGTTTTACCAGCTCCTGTGTCTCCGTCAATTAAAAAGATGGAATTATTTAAATTTTTAAAGTCTATAATTGTTTTATTTTTATAACTTAAAAAAGCTTGAAATTCTAGCATTAATGGTTTCATTTTAGTTATTCTCCCAGATTTCACTTATTATATTATTTACAATTTCTTTTTGTTCACTGTTAAGTTCTTCTTCAATTTTTGATTCATATAAGTCACTAAATAATTTCGCCTTAGAAACCTCTTCAATATTTTCATAAGTTTGTGTATATGTAAAATTATTCTTTACATTTTGATAACTTATATTACATGCATAAGGAAAAATGGTTTTAAGTTTTGCCATAGCATCATTTACATAATCTTTATCTAAAAGTTTAAAGAAGACAAAATCATTTTGATATTCAATTTTGTTTTTAACATCATCAAATGTTCCTTCAAGTAACACTACATCTTGTTTTTGTTTAAATGGTATCTCTTTTATTGAAAAATCGTTTGTATCTACAATAGTGAACGTCTTCTTGTAGTTTGCTTCATCCTTATGATACTTAAGTAAAGCTCCTGGGTATCTAGCGTTTTTTGAAATATTAATTGTCTTATGAATATGTCCTAAGGCCGCATAAGAAAAGTCTTTAAATACATTAATATCAATAGTATCTTCTCCGCCTATATAACCATCACTATCAACAAAAACAGAGACTTCACTTCCTGAAATTTTTTCCTTAGTTCTTCCAACAAAAGCTTGATGTGAGACAATAACATTCTTTTTTGTTTTATCAATATTCATTTCTTTGACAACATAAGAAATAGCTTCACTTAATGTATCTACTTCAACACTAAATGCATTCTTTACATCATATTTATTAATAAATGGTAAAAGATAAAAGTTCACGTCCTCAATTACAATAGGATTTATTGCATCTTCTACTCTTGTTACAATATGGATTCCATCATGTTTTAAAATATTAGAACCAAAATGTAGTTTATCCTCTTGATCATGGTTTCCTGATATCATTAAAACGTTTTTATTATTTTTGTGTAAATTAGATAAAAAATCATCTAACAAATTAGTTGCACTAACACTTGGATTTTTTGAATCATAAATATCGCCTGCAATCACAATTGTTTGAATATCTTGTTCATTTGATAATTGAACAACTCTATCTAAAGCGTCCTTTTGAACACTTTCTAAATCATAATCACCTATTTTTTTACCTAGGTGTAGGTCTGATAAATGTATAAATTTCATATTTTTCCCCTTTCATACCTATACTTTAGCACAATAATATTAATAAGTGAATAGTAAAATTAATATTTTTTTAAAATTACGCACTTTTAACGAATTTTATTTCGCTAGTATCGTATATAATTTAAATTGTTAGCAAAATGTTTATATTTCATGATACAATCAACAAATTTTATTTTGTTGGTAACAAATAAAATTAATATGATACCAACATTAAAAAAACTGCAAATACAGGCATTAACCTATGTTTGCAGTAATTTCTACATATTCAAAGATTCACGTATTTTTCCTTCGATTTCATCTCTTATTAATGGATTAGCTAATAAGTATTCTTTAGTCTTTTCTCTTCCTTGACCAATTTTCTCGCCGTTATATGAATACCAAGCACCACTCTTTTCAATAATTTCAAGTTCAGTGCCAAGATCAACTATTTCTCCCTCGTGAGAAATACCTTTTCCGTAAATGATATCTACTTGACAAGTTTTAAATGGTGGCGCAACTTTGTTCTTAACAACTTTAATGTTTGTCAAATTTCCGTATACATTAGTTCCGTCTTTAATAGCTTCACCTTTTCTAATTTCCATACGAATTGTTGCATAGAATTTAAGGGCTCTACCTCCGGTTGTAGTTTCAGGATTTCCAAACATTACTCCAACTTTTTCTCTAATTTGGTTAATAAATATAGCTACGCAATTTGTTTTATCAATGATACCAGCAAGTTTACGCATAGCTTGACTCATCAAACGAGCATGAAGACCAACATGATTGTCACCCATATCTCCGTTAAGTTCAGCTTCAGGAACTAAAGCTGCTACAGAATCAACAACAAGTACATCAATTGATCCACTTTTAATTAATGACTCAGCAATTTCTAAAGCTTGTTCACCAGAGTCCGGTTGAGATAATATTAAATTATCAATATCTACTCCCAAATTTTTAGCATATACAGGATCAAGTGCATGCTCAGCATCAATAAACGCTGCAAATCCACCATTTTTTTGAGCACTAGCTATTGCATGTAGGGCAAAAGTTGTCTTACCACTTGATTCAGGACCATATATTTCAATAATTCTTCCTTTAGGATATCCACCTACTCCAAGTGCATGATCAAGTGTAATAGAACCTGAAGGGATAACTTCTATTTTTTGTATAGTTTCTTCCCCTAGACGCATTACAGAACCTTTACCATATTGTTTTTCAATAAGTTTTAATGCTTGATTTAAAGCTTCTTCTCTATTATCCATAAATAACCTCCATTATATTATAGTAATGAAAAGTGCTTTTTTCTAAATGCTCTCGAAAACAATTTTTCTATTTTTAATTAAATATTCAGCACCACTATAAATAGTAAGAATAGCACTAATATAAAGTAATACACGGCACATAATAATATACCAATTTTGTTCAAAAGCGCCCGCTAAGAAACAACAAATAATTGAAACCATTGTAAAAGCAGTTTTTAATTTACCACTTTTTCCTGCAGCTATTACTTTTCCATGTTCTACAGCTACTAGTCTAATTCCTGAAACCATTAATTCTCTAATAACAATTACACAAACAACCCAAGCTTCAACAACAGCTCTGTAATCACTAGCACCACTATTTGATAAATAATCAGACATAAGTAATACTAACGCTGAAATAACGAGCATTTTATCAGCAAGTGGATCAGCAAATTTTCCAAAAGTTGTAACTTGATTATATTTACGAGCTAAATGACCATCTAAAAAATCAGTTAGTGAAGCTACAATAAAAATAATTAAATTTATTAAATTAGCAATTGATAAGCTATTTACTACATAATTATCATTTAATGCAGGTATTAGTGCTATAACTATCATAACTGGCACTAAAATAACGCGACAAAGCGTAAGTTTATTAGGTAAATTCATATTTTCCTCCATGAAATTTATTATCTATATTATATTATTTCATACCTCTTTTTTCAATAAATAGCACCATACTAAAAATTCATTTAGTTAAAAGTATATTATTTGTTGCAATTAATTTTAATTTTTGCTATAATGTATAAGCAAAATCATGCGGAGGTGAAATAATGGCAAACATTAAACAACAAATTAAGCGTGTTGGTACAAACGAAAAGGCTAGATTAGCTAACGCTTCATTCAAATCAGGTTTAAAAACTTCAATTAAAGCTGTATTAGCTTCAACAAATAAGGAAGAAGCTACTACTTTACTTGCTACTGCTTACAAAAAGTTAGACAAGGCTCAAGCTAAAGGATTCGTTCACAAGAACTTCGTTTCTAGAAAGAAATCTCAATTAGCTTCTCATGTTAACAGCTTATAATAATTGTTAATATAAAAAAACACCGAAATGGTGTTTTTTTTTATTTCAATAAGCATATTAGTAAATCTTTTTCTAAATTCATTTGCCCCGTTTTAACTTTTTGATCTAATTCTAAAAAGTAATTTAATTTCTCTTTTAAATCAGTTAGCGAGAAATTTGCGGCCTGTTTCTTTATCGCATAGACTTGTTTGTCTTTTAAGTTTAAGATTTCAGATATTTCTTTATCCTCGCATAGTCCAGATAATCTTTTTACATTTAATAATGTAATAAATTTAGAAATAATACTATTTAAAATCTTATCATTTGTAATATTTTGATTAATTAAAGAATAATATGTATCATATATTTTACGTTTATCTTTTCTAACAATACTATCCGCTAATTCATAAATCTTAGTTTCCTCTTCTTTATTTATCATTTTTAAAACATCGTTTAAATCAACAGATTCAGCCCCGTATTTATATGTAATTAATAGATCTAAATTATTCTTAAAAGTAATATAATCAAGATTGCTTCTTAAAACTAATTCTTTTATTGTACTATCTTTAGCACTTAATTTGTATTCTTTTAATTCTTTTTTAGCAATTGATATAAAATCATCAATCTCTAAATCTTTATAAATAACAACTTCAGTTTTCTTATTTATAGTATTTTGATAATCTTTATATAATGAATCTAAATTATTAATCCCAAGAAACAAGTAAGCACTAGAATTTGGGTTATCTAAATAAGGAACAAATACTTTATCAACAATAGAATTTTTTTCATTTAAAAAAACAGGATTATTAATAATAACCGCTTTCAAATCTTCGAAAAGAGATAATGTATTTAAATCTTCAACTATTTTATTTAAATCATAATTATCTTCACTACAGTCATAATTAACGATATTAGTTAAATTTAAATCAGAACATTTATTTAATATTTTTTCTTTAAGTAATGAATTATCACTTGAAACAAATGTATATATATTACCCACAATAATCACCGTTTATATTATAACATATCTAATTTGTTTAAAAGAAATCTTTTCTTAATAGTTTCATACACAAAATATTTATTATCGTTTAAATATATAACTACGCTATTAGAGGTACTTGTCATATATACATTCTTCTCACTTAATTTTGAAATTGTTTCACTTGACGGATGTCCATAAGTATTATTAATACCAACACTTATAAGTGCATTATTAAATGATACATACTTTAAAAAATTATCACTAGTAGATGTTTTAGAACCATGATGAGCTATTTTAACAAAATCATATGTTTTATATTCTTTATAAATTTCCTCTTCTTCTTTACTCTCACTATCCCCTGTAAACAAAAAAGATACTCCGTTTAAAGTTAATTCAAAAACTAAAGAATTATTATTAGTATCAATATTAGTTTTAGGACCTAAAACAGTTGCTAAGTGATTTGCAAAATAAAAACTGTCACCAGTTCCTAAATAGCTTACATTACTAACATTATTAGCTATTAGTTTAGAGATTTCACTATCTTCATACTTATTAAATATTACTTTTTTAACATCAAACTGTTCGCACATTTCGAGAGCACTTCCTATGTGATCATTATCACTATGTGTAATTAGTAATATATCAATTGTTTTTATTCCTTTAGACTTAATATAACTAATATTTGATGAATAAGAATCTACACACATCGTTTTGTCTTTATCTCTAATTAAAAAAGAATCACCTTGTCCTACATTAATCATTTCAACGGTGGTAAATACATTGAAATTAATAAATACTATAATTAATAAAAACGTACTAAATAACGATATAACTCCTCTATTTTTTTTAGTTTCAATAGATACTAAAACCAAAAAAAACAAAACATAATAAATTATAATTTCTATAGCGGAAATTGATCTTATTTGAATTATAAAAATATCAAAACTTGAAGAGTAAGAAATAAGGCTTGAAAAAGTAGAAAAAACTATAATCAAGTAATTTGAAACAAATGGTATAAATAAAAGTAAATAAATAATAGGCATTATTAAATACGAAAATAAGAATACATATATAGGACCTAAAATAATTGCTAAAAGGTTAACTTCATTATTTAAATTTATTGTAAGAGGTAGTGTTGATAAAAAACAAAGAATTGTTAATAAATATGCATTAATAATTTTATTTTTAGAGTTTATTAAACTTTGTCCAAGTACAATAAATAATGTAGCTATAAAAGAATATTTAAATCCAGTTTTAAATATATATAAAGGATTAAACATAATAAGTATTAGAAAAGAGAGCGAAAATATATCTAAATTAGTAAGATTTAAATTTTTATATCTATTAATCTTTTTTATTACAAGAGATAAAAATGCTCTGAGGACTCCGACTGCAAAACTACATAAG
>CAVEPF010000115.1:0-7311 GCA_963617645.1 Anaerotignum sp.
GTCTAATTTGTTTTTATCGTCTAAACCATACCAACGAAAAGTCATTTTCATAATTAATTTACCTTAACCTTCATAACAATCTTTTTAACAGGTTCATTCTTTAAATATTTTACTCGAGGTTGATGTAAGTCATCAGGAGATACAATCGCAAACTCATTATCTTTTAAAACAAGTGAAGAATACTTACAAGGAGTTTCATACAATTCTAAATCCCTATCTGCATTATATCCATGGCTTACAGAACCTTCTTTATTTGCATAACCTAAAATTTCAGTTCCCTTTACCATATATTGAATATCAAAATATTTTGTATGACTCTCGAAAGGACACTCTTCAAATTCTTTTGTTTCATATTCTTGAACTTCGGCCTTTACATTATCCCCATCAACTAGATATACACCAGGTTTAATTTCTAATAAATCTGTATTTTCTAACCAATCGAAGGCTTTTTTAAAGCCTTCAGATTGATAATTATATTTAAATTCCAATGATTTTTTTGTTGTTAACATGTCTATCCCTATCTCCTTAAGTATCAATTAAATTTGATTCTTACAACCAATAATCATTATATCGTCATTTCCATCAAGCATATTTAGCTCAACTTCCATTAACATTAATATATTGTTTAATTCAGATGAACCATTAAAGTCCATTACACGAGCACCAAAACATACATAGTAGTCAGGTCTTAATATAGCATCAGATTTATAAACAGCTAAATCTTCCCACATCTTACTTACAACTGTTCTATAACTACCAGGTTTACATACTTCAACCTTACCATCGTTTCGTTGAACTTTGATGAATCCTTTCTTATCAAGAATACGAACTGCGTTCTTATTCTTAACATCAGCTTCATAAGCATAGAAACCTCGAGTTTGACCAGCTAAATTTACACTTGATAAATCAACTCTTAAGTCTTCACTAGCAAGTTTTCTAGCTTCCTCTTCATCGCATTCCTTAAGAAGATCTGTTGTTTTAACCTCAGTTGAACCAGTAGCTATAGCAGTTAATTTTGATGTTTGAGCATCAATTTCAATATGTACTTCAACACTTGATGGTTCAGCACCACTTTCAACAGCCTTATCAATAGCCTCTACTTTAATAGCACGAATATCTTCAGGTGTTGGATTTGGTACAACACGTTCAACAACGTCACGTACCATTGCAAGTGCTACACCGATACTTGAAATAACTTCCGCATTTTCAGGAACACTATATTTTACATCCATCTTTTTAGCTACGTAACGGATAAGGGAAGTAGCACCTCCACCTACACCTACTAAAGAGATTTGGTCATGTTCAAGTCTATATTTCTTAGCTAAATCTTCAATAATTGGAGCAACCTTTTCATATGAACGTTCCATAATTTGTGTAGCTACTTCTTCTACAGTCTTACCTAAATATTTAGCAATTGGTTCCATTGCACGACGAGCGCTTTCAGGATTACCATAGGAGAAATCTCCTTCATGAACTAAACCTAACACGTTTGCAGCACAAGAGTTAGTAACAGTAATTCTCTTACCACTCTTAAGTTTAATAGCTACATAATCGTTAGGGTCTCCTTCTTTTGGAGAGAATAATTCAAGTTCAGGTTCAACAATTTCTTCAACTGGAGTGAATACTGCATAATCAAGACCAGCAATATGTGCACTACGAGGACCTACTGAATGAACGCCTTGCTTGTTAAGTCTAATCATAGAACCACCAGCAACACCTTCAACACGTACATCTAAGCTTGAAATATAAGTTCTGTATCCACCAACCATTGAATAATCGATTGCAGGACGACCATCTTTAATAACACCAATGTTTGTAGTTGTACCACCAACTTCAAAATATACACCATTTGAAGCACGTAAGTACATTAAAGAACCCATAACTGAAGCAGCAGGACCTGATAACATAGTTAAAACAGGACGCTTCTTCATTTCGTTTATTTCCATAACACCGCCGTCACCTCTCATGATCATTAGAGGCACTTTAACTCCAGCATTTCTAACTGATTGTTCAGTTTGGTTTGCAGTGTTTAACATCTTAGGTAAAATTGACGCATTAATAGCAGCAGTTCTTGTTCTACGAGATAAACCATATAGCTTAGTGATATCACTTGCCATAGTAGTTTCCATGCCAAGTTCATCATGTGAAATGTCAAATACGAATTGTTCATCCGACATATCATCTACGCCGTAACTCTTAGAAGCTACAATAACTGTAGCACCTTTTTCTTTAAGTCTTGTTACAGCATTTTTAACATTTTCATGATTAATATTCTTTTCAGATAAGAATTCATGAACGATGTGAATTTTTCTGCCATTACCAAGATTGATATCTTTTAAATGAGTTTGAATTTTAGCAAGTAAAGCACCTGTTCTAACAGTACCCATACCAAGAATACCAACAGTTGCAACATCACCTTCGATTAAAGCGTTTGTAGCTTGAGTTGTAGAGTGTGCAACGAATACAACATCATTAGGATCGATATTATTTTCTTTTAAACAGTTATTAAATGCTTGAACAACACCAAGTGCAACACCAGCAACATCATCATGAGTAGTCTTAACACTTGATTTACCAATAATTTCGTGAGTAGCATTATCAATAGCTACAGCCTTTGTATGAGTACCACCTACGTCGATACCCATTCTAACTAATCTTTCAGACAAAATAATTACCTCCTATTTAGTGAATACAAAATATGTAACAAGTTGCATAACTATACAAATAGCCCAGCCAACAATAACGCTAGTCTTTAGATATTCTTTAGTAGGAACTTTAGCATAACCAACGCCCCAAGCAATCCATGATTGAGTAACACAACAAGAAACGTTCATAACTGTTGATGGAATGATGAATAAAGGAGCTAAGAAAGCTGAGCCTAAATTAAATCCACTTAAGATACCAAGTAATGCGGCACCACAACCAAATAATGTTAATGGTCCACGGAATAATCCTAGAGGTGCAATAACACAGAATATAATTACAAGAGTTAACTTATTGTTAGGAATAATGCTACCTAAAACTGCATTGAAATATGGTGAACATAAAGTAGCAGCTTTATTAAACATAGGTAATACAAGTAAGAATCCAATAAGTGGAGCAGCATCAACAACGCCATCATAGAAATCTTTGTTTAAAGTTCTACAAGCCCCTCTAAAACTCTTTAATTTGCCACATACAGCAAGTGCATAGAAACCAGCAATGATGAAACCTAAAATGATAGGTGCACCAAGTAAGTTTAAAATAACTGGTAATACAGGTGCAATTAAAGCAGGAGTAGGCGCAAAGTCTAACTTCTTTCTTTGTGGAGCTTCAGCTGCCCAAGCACTAGAAATTCTCTTCTTTCTTGTATAGAAAATGATTACACCAATTGTGAATGCAACTTGAATTCCCATCATAGTGAATCCCCACGCAAGGTGATCATTGATTAAAAAATCAGGGAAGAATCCAGAATATTGGCTATTTAAAACCGGGTTAATGAACATACCAGCACCAATTGATAGTGTGTATGATACAATAGCACATTTCTTAGGAATACCTAAAGAAATTAAAATAGGAAGTACAATAACACCGATAGCTACTACAGCACCAGCTCCAAATAGAGATGAGAATATAGCAGTAGTTACTATAGAAAGTAAAATACAAGTTACAGCAGGTTTGTCTCCGCCCATTTCTGTAGTCTTCTTAATTAATGTAGATGCAATACCAGTTTGAAGAATAACTCTACCAAACCAAGCACCAAATATAACGTTTACAAGAGTTGATCCCCATGACTCAGGTCCTGATTGATAAACTAACTTTAATGCATCTTTAAAAGTCGTATCAATTATCGACTTATTATTTTCATAAAATTCTTTATCAAAAACAATACCATTTCTTACACAAACATTACCGATTAAAGGTAAAACTAACCAAACAGTAGCTATGATTAGCATACCCATAAATAAGTTACCGCCCTTTATTGCATATATTGCAAGTCCAAAGAACGATATGATAAGTAATATACCAATTACTATTTCCATAAATCCTCCTAAATCTTTTCAATTACTTCTTTTAAATTTGATAGTTTAACTTCATTTGTTTCAAAATAAACTTCGTCTGGTATCCAATACACATTAAATTTTCCAGATTCGGCAGCCTTTATGCCAGCTTCACTATCTTCTAAAACAAGACTATTACATGGTTTAATATTAGCTTTAGATGAAACAGATAAAAATATTTCGGGATCTGGTTTAGAATTTTGTACTTCATTTCCAAATGTCATGTAATCAAAATAATTTATTACATTAGCTAGAGACAAATATTTTTTAGCTATAGTTTCATTTGAAGATGTTGCTAAACCTATTTTAATATTATTCTCTTTCAAATAATCTAATAGTTCATATAGTCCTTCTTTAACAGGAACACCATGTTCTAAAATCTCGTTATAAACCATTTCATTTTTTTCTTTTTTTAATTTTCTAAAATCAATATCTAAATCTTTATATTCTTCTTTGAATAGCTTTACACAAGCTTCTTCATTTCTTCCTCTTAATCTAAGAAAGAATTTGGAATTTGGTTTTATGTTATATTTTATAAAAATTTTCTCCCACATTTTATAAGATAAATTTTCAGTATCGAACATTAACCCATCCATGTCAAATATTACAAGTGATATCATTATTTTTCTAGAGATTTAATTGTTTCCCAAACTGAATCAATTACAGGAATACCAAGTTCTGAATTTTCTTTTCTAGTTCTTAATTCAATTTCACCTGGGTAATAAACCTCTGTGCCTTCTGTAGCAGGTATACTTGTTTTAATATCAGCTAAAATTGTAGATACAATTGAATCAGTTAATTCTGTTGAATTAAACTTTGATGGATCAATTGCAATCATAATTTGCGTTAAACCGACTTCATCACCAAATGTTTTAATTTTAGAAACACTGTTACCGTTTGTTAATACTGTAGCTATTAAGTCAAGCGCAATACTAAATCCAGAACCTTTCCAATAACCCATTGGTAAGAATCTTCCTGTTTTTAGAATTTCATTAGGATCACATGTTAATTTACCTTCTGAATCATATCCACCAGGGAATGGTAACCTTTGACCTTTTAATTTAGCTTCTTCAATTTTTCCGTAAGAATATTGACTTACAGCACAATCGATAACTACATGGTTCCCATTTGATTGAGGAACTGCCATGATGAATGGGTTATTTCCAATTTTAGGATCTTTACCACCCCATGCAGGCATATTTACTGTTGTATTAGACCAGCAAATACCAATCATACCTTGATTTGCAGCTTGCCAACCATAAGAACCACCACGCATCCAGTGATTGTTATTTCCAAGAGCTACAACACCAACACCGTTTTCTCTTGCAAGTTCACATGCTCTATTCATCGCAATACTTGCATTAAGTGGACCAAATCCTCTATGACCATTCCAACGTTCGATAGAACCAAATGCTAATTCCTTTGTAGGAAGAGCTTCAGGATTAATTTCACCCTTATCTAAATAACTAACAACACGAGGGAATCTATTAACTCCGTGTGAATAAATACCATCTAAGCTATTATCAGCAAATACTTTTGCAGCTATAAGAGCATTCTCTTCACTTAATCCCCTTGACTTTAAAATAGTTTTAAACTCGTTTAGTAAATCATCGTATTTAATACGCATTTTTAAAATCCTCCTTTTACTGAAACCGGTTTTACACCTATATAATAGCCTTGAAAGCGTTTTAAGTCAATAGAATTTTAATATTTTTTGAATTTTTTGTGAAAATTTTGCCGTTTTATTGAAACCGGTTTTACGAAAATATAAAAAATTAACTAGCACTTTCGTACTAGTTATAACTTTAAAATTAATATTAAGCTGATTCTTTTATGATTAACTCTGGTTTTAAAATAAGAGATTCACAATCTTCTTTATCAATCAATCTTTCAAGCATTTCGACTAAATAATAAGCTTGTTTATCTGGTTTATTATTAATTATTGTCATTTTAGGATTTGTAATTTCTGAATATAAAGTATTATTATAAGCAATTACATCAATATCATATCCAGCTTTTATACCAATATGATTAATATAATTAATAACTCCAACTCCAACAATATCATTTCCGCAAATTACACTATCAACATTAGTATCACTATTTAAGATTTGACGAATTCCTTCTTCACCGCCAATAATACTTTGTTCAACAGTTATAAGATGTTTATCAAAATCAATATTATTTTTTAAGCAAAAGTTTTTAAATCCCATAATTTTTCTAAGTCCTGAATCATTTTTTTCATCAGATAAAAAATAAATATCTTTTTTACCTTTATTTATTAAATATTCTCCGGCAATAGATACACCTAGTATGTCGTCTGAAAGTACAGAATAGGCATTATCTAAATCAATTGTACCATTAGCTATAACTATAGGAATATTTTTTAGAAGTGCTAAAATTTCAGGCATATTATTAATTTCTGTGAATATAGAGCCAATAAAGGCAATACCATCAACAGATCGTTCAATTAAATTATTAATATATCTTTTTAAATTTTCTTCGTCTAAACTAGTATTACAAATAATTACATTATAACCTTTTTTAGTGAAAGTTTGCTCAAAATTATATGCGACATTTGCAAAATGGGGAGTACGTATATCAACTGTAATAATAGCTACAGTTTTAAGTGTTTTACTTACTAGTGCTCTAGCCATCGCATTAGGGGTAAAGTCCTTACCTTCGTTTTGCATGATTTTTTCAATTTTTATTCTATTTTCTTCTTTTATTGGCTTATTATTTAAATATCTTGATACTGTTGAAACACTAGTATCCGCTAAACGCGCAATATCATATATTGTTAATTTCGTTTGAATCACCCCCAAGTTCAGATAATGTGTCAAACATAGATTTAGATTTATCTTTATCAATTGTTTCTAATAAATAATAATCAAATACATAAGTTGAAAAGCCTAAATTAGTGAGCGTTTTAGCAAAATTCATAGCTGCAATCTCTGATAGAGCATTAATACGCGACTTTAATTCTAATTTAAACAACTTAAAAGTTGTAATTTTCTCACATTTTGTATAAAGGTTTTTACTATCCTTATTTTCTAAATAATGAAAAAATTCATGAGCTAAAACAACTTCTTTTATTTTTTCTTCAGATATTTCAACTCCATTTTGATTTAATTTTTTAAAAACACGATAAATATTAGTAGTGAAAATAGTAATTTTATTAGGATAATGAAATAAACCAAATAGATTTCTATATTCTCCTTCATTAATTTCTTCATAAACTTCTATATTATTAGTTTTTAAAAGATCATAT
>CAVEPF010000116.1:0-1928 GCA_963617645.1 Anaerotignum sp.
ATATATTATTCCTCTAAAAGTGATACTTTATTTATGGTAGATCTTTTAAAGAAATTATGTTTCTGTTATACTGTATAAAAAGAGGGAATAATATGGAAGATTTATTTTTAACAAATTATACAAATGTAACATTTTTAGATAAGATTAAAGATTCGCTTCAGAAATGTATATCTTTTTCTTTTTCTGTAAGCTTTATAAAGAAGGCTGGACTTAGTTTACTTGAAAGAGAAATAGTTGAAGCCCTTGATAGAGGTGCTAAAGGTAGATTAATTACATCTACTTATCAAAATTTTACAGATATAGCTAGTCTTAATACTTTTTTAGAGTACATGAAAAAGTATCCTAATTTTACGTGTCATATAGATTTTAATTCTTTTTCTGACTCGGGTTTTCATACTAAAGGATATTTATTTGAATTTAATGATTCGTATGAATTTGTAGTTGGTTCATCAAATATTACATATTTTGCACTAAAGAAAAATCATGAATGGAACGTGTCTTTAGTTTCTAAAACACAAACAAATTCTACTGAATCGGCTTTAAGAGAATTTGATATAATTTGGGATAAAACAAAGCTTTTAACAAGAGAAATTGTAAAAGAATATCAATTAGCATTGTCATTTGCAATTGAAAAGTGGGATATGGATTATTTTAATCCTTTTACTACCACTTTAAGACCTAACAGTATGCAGCTAAAGGCTTTAAAAGAGTTAAGACGTAATAGAGATTTAGGTGTTAGTAGATGTTTAGTTGTAGCAGCTACTGGTAGTGGTAAAACATATCTTGCTGCATTTGATGCAAGGAACTATGATTCTAAAAAATTATTATATGTTGTTCATAAAGAAACAATATTACGTGATGCTATTAATTCATTTGAAAAAGTATTTGGTAATACTAGAACATATGGTTTATTTACAGGAAACGCAAAAGATTTAGATAAAGACTTTATATTTACAACAAATGTTATGATGTCTAAACACCTTTACTTATTTTCTCCTGAACAATTTGACTATATATGTATGGATGAATGTCATCACGTTACTGCAAATAGCTATCAAGTAATTATGTCTTATTTTAAACCAGGATTTATATTAGGTCTAACTGCAACTCCTGAACGTATGGATAACCAAGATGTTTTTTCTTTATTTGATAACAACGTTCCTTTTGAACTTCGTTTGCGTGATGCTATAAACAATGATTTAGTAGTACCTTTCCATTATTATGCAATTCGTGACACATTTTTAGATTATTCTAAAAAAGATATGTCAGATATTGCTAGGGAAATTACTAAAACTATTAATATAGATTTTATAATTAATGAGATAGAGAAACACCATGTTGAAGGTGAGAAACTTAAATGTATAGCATTTTGTACGTCTATTGATCACGCGAATAGAATGGCAGAAGCTTTCTTAGAAGAAGGGTATGGTGCAATCGCATTAAGTGGAAAGAATAGTATAGGTGAAAGAATTAGAGCATTTAATGATTTATCTAATGAATCTTCTTCGCTTGAAATAATTTGTACTGTTGATATTTTAAATGAAGGTGTAGATATTCCTTCTGTAAATATGGTGTTATTTTTACGTCCTACTGAATCAAGTACTATTTTCTTACAACAACTTGGTAGAGGTCTTAGAAAATACGAAAACAAAGAATATTTAACTGTTTTAGACTTTATTGGTAACAATTATGAACGCTCTGTTCAAATAGCTGTCGGACTTTCAAGCCTAGGAAGAACTACATATTTAGAAAAGCCTTATTTAAAAACACTTGTTAATACTAATTTTAAGTCTATTGGGGTTAAAGGTGTAGAGATTTTCTTTGATGAACTATCTAAAAAAGAAATAATTAATCATCTTGATAATGTTAATTTTAATAATAGATTATTCTTAAAGAGTGATTATAATAACTTTAAATCTTATTTAAAA
>CAVEPF010000116.1:1938-4624 GCA_963617645.1 Anaerotignum sp.
ACCCTAAACACATAGATTATCTAGATAGTGATATTGCGCCTAATTTAATTAGATTTATGAAATCTAAAATGAAAGGCGTAAAAAATAGAAGTTATTATAGTTTTTTAAAGAATATTGATGAAGAAGGATTACCTTTATTTAGTGATCAAGTTGTTGATTTTATTAATAATGTATCAGATTTATTGCCTATTGCACGTCTTGATGAATATTTAATAATTAATCAACTTTTAAAATCTAATTTAGATTTAGATAAACTTGTAAATGATGATTATCATGTTTCTATTATTACATTAAATCATGCATTAAATGTATTACATCAAAAACATATATTAGTTAACAAGCATTTAAATATTGATAAATTTAGTGATGATTTTATAGAATATATGGAAGACTTATTAACGTATGGTATTAAACGTTATTTAAATGAGTTTGGTGAGTTTGATACTAAATTTAAATATATGGGAAATTATTATAAGGAACAAATAGAAGCTATTCTTCTTAAAGATAAGTTGTATTACATGAAAGGTACTCAATTTGATTTAGAGAGTGGAGAAACTTATTGTTATGTAGGGCTTAAGAAAGATTTAGGAAATAATACAAGACTTAATTATAAAGATAAGTTTATAAGCCCTAATGTATTTGAATGGGAGTCTGAGGTAGGTACTACTTTAACTAATAAAACAGGACAAAAGATTTTAAATACTAAGGTTGTGCACTTGTTTGTAAGAAAAGTTGAAAGTGAAGATGGTATTGTTTTACCATTTACATATTTTGGTACTGGTAAGTTTGTAAATATAAGAGAATCTTATACTGAAGAAGATGGTCAAAGATTAGAAACTTTACTTGCTGATATTGTTTTAGATAATTTTGTTAGTAGCGAGTATTTCATAGATTTTGAAATCCCTGAGGAGATAAAATAATGAAACATTATGAAGTAGTATGTGCTGTTATTTATAATGATAAAAATGAAATTTTAATACTAAAAAGAGGTCCTGGTAGAGCTCTTTGTGGGTTTTGGGAATTCCCTGGTGGAAAGATAGAAGAAAACGAATCTAAAGAAGAAACTATAAAAAGAGAAATTAAAGAAGAACTAGAATGTGATATTAAACCTATTAAATATCTTGGTAGTTCATTTTATGAATATAAGAACTTAAAACCTTATGATGATTTTTCAATAACGCTATATGCATACAAATGTTTGATCCTAAGTAATAGTTTTAAATTAACTGAACATACTGATTATGCGTGGGTTAAACAAGAAGAACTAAGAAACTATGAGTTTGCAAGTGCTGATATTAAAATATTAGAATACTTATAAATTAAGTAAAAAAAATTAATATCTTTTTAATTTGATATATAATTAAAGTATAGAGAGGTTAATATAGTGAAAAAATTAGTAAAATTTTTATATATTATTTTATTTATAACTTTTTTAACATCATGTAATAATGATAGTATATATCAAATTGAAAGTGATAAAATTAATGGACAAATATCAAGTATTGAAAATTACACATTTAAATTTACTACGTATTCTTATGAAGAAAGTGTAACTATTAATTTTTATTATAGTGAAAATGTATGTAAATTTGAACATTTAGAACATACACAAATTTATAGTTGTGAAGGAGATAAATATTATTGTTACATACAAGAAAAGAAGTATTCTAATTGGATAGTATCAGAAGTATTAGAAACAGAATTTGATAGTTTTAAGAATAATTTCTTTCGCCCGTTTGATATTAAAGATGAGCACTTATCTAAATTAGAATATAATTCTAGTACTAAAAAGTATGAATATAATGAGAATAATGAAAGTGGTGAGTCTAAATTGTCTATAGGATTTAAGAATTCTATAATCGAAAACATTGTTATAGAATCATTTGAAAATCAAAATAAGTCATTGTTAGAATATACAAATATTAATTCTACAACAATTTTACTTCCTAATGTAGATAAAGCATCTTAAGTACAAGTGTATACTTTTTAATCTACTTCTTAAAGTATTTCAAATTAACTATTTTTACTTGAATTTATTATTAAATTTTTGTTTTAATAATAATTTTTGTCGAATTCTACCTTGATTTTTTTTACATATATATAATATAAATATATATGGAGGAAAAGAGTTATGAAGAAATTCGTGAAATTTATTGGAATTGTTGCTGTCGGAGCAACAGTTGTATCTTGTAATGATAGCAAATATCAAATTGAACAAGATAAAATTGCTGAAGAAATTGCAGGTATAAAATCTTATTCTTTAGAGTATGGTTTAACTTCTTCAGGTGTAAGTACAAAAGTATATTTCTATTATACAGAAAATAGCTTTGAAATTAAGTTTGGAAATTCCACTATGATTTGTAGCCATGAAGGAGATAAATATTATTCTTACACTCAAGAATCTAAGGATGCAAAGTGGGAATTAGAAAGTATTTCAAGTTATTATTATGAGTCTTATGCATCAGAGTATATTACACCAACTGATATTGATGATGAATTTGTTTCAAAATTAGAATATAATTCAAAAACTAAAAAGTATGAGTATAGTGAAGAGGAAGAAGGTACTACTTATAAAGTTGCTTTAGGATTTGAAAATAGTAAGATTAAAACTTTAGATTTAAGCGTTACTGATAGTAAATATAATATGTATGCTATATTTACAAATATTAATTCTACATCTATCGAA
>CAVEPF010000116.1:4634-11885 GCA_963617645.1 Anaerotignum sp.
GAACAAGAATCCTCAAGTTCAAGTAGTTCAAGTTCTAGTACTTCAAGCAAATAAGCTAAATTTATATTTAACTTTAATAGGGACAATATTTGATATTGTCTCTTTTTTAATATGTTACTCTTGAAATAATGTTTAAATGAGAGTATTATATTCTAGCAATTTAATAAGACAGTTCATTTGTACCATCCTGTCTATAAATAAAACCAGGGCTTTTTAATTTATGCATTGATGGGACTTTTTTATATTAAAAAGTCCCTTTGTTTTTTTAAAGCCCTAAAGGGGCTTTTTTCTTTTGGAGGAATAAACTTATGTATATATTATCAAGCAAAGCTGAATTTGATGCGGCTCACTTCTTATCTAATTATAATGGCAAATGCCATAATATTCACGGGCACAGATGGAGTGTTTATGCTGAAATTTCCGGTGAATTAAATAATGGTATGGTTATTGATTTTACTGATTTAAAAAAGGATTTAAAAGAAATGGTTGATTATTTTGACCATACTTTTATTGTTGAAGACGGTTCATTAAGTACTGAATTACTAACATTACTTGAAAAAGAATTTTTAATTAGAATAGTTAGTTTTAGAACTACGGCTGAAAACTTTTCTAAATATTTTTATGAAGAACTATCAAAAAAATATAAAGTATTATCTGTAAAAGTGTATGAGACACCTAATAATATGGCGGAGTATAGATAATGAAAGTAATAGAAAAATTTGTTTCAATTAATGGTGAAGGTTTAAAAAGTGGGGAACTTGCAACATTTATAAGATTTGCTGATTGTAATTTACGTTGCCCATATTGTGATACTAAGTATTCATATATTAATCCGTGTTTCACTGAAGAAAGTATTGACGATATTGTTAACTATGTTGTTTCAAACAATGTTTGTAATGTTACTTTAACAGGCGGAGAACCATTAATTCAAAAAGATATTGATATATTAATAAATAGATTATCAAGTTTAGGCTTTAGAGTAGAACTTGAAACAAATGGTAGTATTGATATTTCTGAATATGTTTCTATTAAAGGTCTATCTTTTACTGTTGATTATAAGACATTATCATCTAAGATGAGCAAGTATATGATTTTAGATAATTATAAATATTTAACTAAAAATGATGTGGTTAAATTTGTTTGTGGCTCAAAAGAAGATTTAGTTGACGCTATGAAGATTATTAAAGAATATAAGTTAGACGAAATTACTAATCCATTTATTTCACCTATTTGGGGCGAAATAGAGTTTAGTGAAATTGTAGACTTTATGAAAGATAATAATTTAAATAATGTTCGTCTTCAATTACAAATTCATAAAATAATTTGGGATAAGGATAAAAGAGGTGTTTAACGTGATTGATAATAAAAAATTAGAAGAAGCATTTACAATAATTCTTGAAGCTTTAGGAGATGATCCTAAAAGAGAAGGATTAATTGATACACCTAAACGTGCTAGTCAAATGTTTGTTGAGATGTTTGATGGTATGAATTATACAAATGATGAATTAATTCAAAAGTTTAATAAAACATTTGAAGATGATTATTTAACTGATAGTAAAAATGTTGTAATTATTAAAGATATTCCTATTTTTTCTTATTGTGAACATCATTTAGCCTTAATGTATGATATGAAAGTAGATATTGCATACATTCCTAATGGTAAAGTTATTGGTTTATCAAAACTTGCTAGAATTTGTGATATGGCAAGTAAGAGACTTCAATTACAAGAACGTATTGGCTCTGATATATTGTATGTAGTAAAAGGTATTACTAATTCAAGTGATATTATAGTTAAAATATGTGGTAAGCATTCTTGTGTTTCTGCTCGTGGAATAAAAAAAGATAGTAAAACAACTACTATCTCAAAAATAGGTAATATTAAAATGGAGGTATTTAATATATGAAATGTTTAGTATTAGTATCAGGCGGACTTGATTCTAGCGTAGCTTTAGCTAAAGCTTGTTCTTTATATGGAAATGAAAATGTAGTTGCATTGTCTATTTCTTATGGTCAAAAACATATTAAAGAAATAAAGGCTAGTGATGATATTTGTAAATATTACAATGTTGAACACTTATATTTGGATTTAGGAGCTATTTTTAAATATTCTAATTGTTCTCTACTTACAAATTCAACTAGTGAAATTCCTTTAGAGAGTTACGAAAAACAATTAAAAGAACAAAATGGAAGTCCTGTTACTACTTATGTACCATTTAGAAACGGTTTATTCTTATCTAGTGCTGCATCAATTGCTATATCTAAAGGATGTAGTTTAATTTATTACGGAGCACATAAAGACGATGCGGCAGGAAACGCATATCCTGATTGTTCGAAGGAATTTAATGCATCTATTGGAGATGCTATTTATATTGGTTCTGGAAACCAAGTTAAAGTTGAAGGACCTTTTGTAAATATGTCTAAAAAAGACATAGTAGCTTTAGGCACTAGTTTGAATGTTCCATTTAATCTAACATGGTCATGTTATCAAGGTCATGATAAGGCTTGCGGAAAATGTGGTACTTGTATTGACAGAAAAGCGGCGTTTATTGCAAATGGTCTTGTTGACCCTATTAAATACGAGGAGTAATTATGAGAGAAGATAAGTTAAATAATTTAGGTAATAAGAATACAAAATACGATTTTAATTATACACCTGAGGTATTAGAAAAGTTTGTTAATAAACATCCGCTTAATGATTACTTTGTAAAATTCAATTGTCCTGAATTTACATCCCTTTGTCCTATTACTGGTCAACCTGATTTTGGATCTGTTTATATTTCTTATATTCCTAATGAATTTATGGTTGAATCAAAGTCTTTAAAGCTTTATTTATTTTCATTTAGAAATCATGGAGACTTCCATGAGGATTGTATGAATATTATTATGAAGGATTTAATTAAATTAATGAATCCTAAATATATTGAAGTATGGGGTAAATTTTTACCTCGTGGTGGAATTTCAATTGATCCTTATTGTAACTATGGTATGCCTGGTACAAAGTTTGAAAAAATGGCTGAAAATAGACTTATGATGCATGATATGTATCCTGAAAAAATTGATAATAGATAATATTTAGTTTGATTAGAATTTTCTAATCAGACTTTTTTTATTTAATAGACAAATTATTATTTATCTTATAAAATAAAAGTAGGAAGTGAATAGGATAATATGCAAAATATGGATAAACAAAAAATAAAAAATATAATACTTGTAGTTATAGGCAGTTTAATTGTAGCATTCGCTAATTCATTATTTATAGTTCCATTTGAAATTGTTAAAGGCGGAATGACTAGTATTGCGATGATGATTAACTCATTATTATATCCTTTAACACAAACAAATTTAACTGATGTAATTCTTTGGATATTAAATATTATTCTTTGGTTTATAGCACTACTTATAATTGGCAAAAAATTTGCTATGTCTACCCTTGTAGGAACTATTTGTTATTCTCTTTTTATTACGTTATTCACTCGTATTGACTTAGTTTCTAAAGTTGGTTTGATGGATTATTATAACGAAGGAGATACTACTGCTAAATTAATTTTGTTTGGCCTTGCAGGTGGTGTAATTGATGGCTTTGGTGCTTCTTTATGTTTTATAGGTAAAGGTTCAACAGGTGGAAGCGATGTATTAAGCGTATCCTGTGTTAAATACCTAAATATGAAACAAGAAATTGCTAGTTTGTTTATAAATGTTATAACAATAATATTAGGTTTTGTTGTATTTCAAAGCTGGGGTAAATTATTAGTTGGTATTGTTACAGCATTAACTAGTTCATTAATGGTTAAAAATACATATGGTAAATATAATACACTTTATGTATTAGATATATTAACTGATAAAGTAGAAGAACTTCAAAATTTAATTTCTCTTGAATTTAATGAAACATCAACTATTTATAGTGTAGAGGGTGGTTATTCTAAAAACAATAAGAAAGTTATTAGAACAGTACTAATTTATAAAGAAGCTAAATTACTTAAAGCTATTTTACCAAACATTGATAAAAACGCATTTGTTACAGAATATGAGACAACTCATGCATTTGGTGGATCAATTAATGATGCATATATAAGAGAAAAGACAAAAGATGAGTTATTAAACAAATTTGAAGAAGACAAGAAAAAATAAAAGTTCACGAAAGTGTGAACTTTTTTCTTAACCCCAAACTTCAAGTGCTATTTCTTTTACTAGTTTTAGCTTATTCCATTGTTCCTCTTCAGTTAATTTGTTACCAATTTCACAGCTTGCAAATCCACATTGACAAGATAAACATAGTTTATCAAGGCTATGATATTTACTAGCTTCTTTAATACGTGTTTTAATTTCTTCTTTATCCTCTAAAATAGGTGATTTAGTTGTAAGAAGACCTAAAACAACATATTTATCTTCAGGAACTAATTTTAAGGCTTCAAAGTTACCGCTTCTTTCGTCATCATATTCTAAGTAGAAAGCGTTAACATCTTCATGCTTAAATACATATGGTGCAACAGGGTCATATGCTCCACTACTTGCATAAGTTGAGTGGAAGTTTCCTCTACAAATATGGGTGTTAATAACTAAATCATGTGGTTTATTGTTTATAACCGCATTATTAGCATCTACAAATTGTCTTTTGATTTTGTCTAATCCAATAAAATCTGTATTAAACATTTTTAAAGCATTAGAATCTAGAAGAAGACCCCATGAACAATCATCAAATTGTAGGTTTTTACAACCAAGTGCGTACAAATCATTAATAAAACTTGTATAAATACTTACTAAATCGTTTATTACTTCTTGATCAGTATTGTAGTACTTCATTGTATTATCTCTTGCAAAAGGCATAATTAATTGTTCAAGAAATTGGGCTGGAGAAGGAATAGTAAGTTTAGCAACTGTACTTGAATCCTCAAATTGTTTAACAAATTTAAAGTGTTCTAAAAATGGATGATTTTTGTTATATGTTAGCTTTCCTGTTAAATAAGTATCATCTATCATAGCAGACTCACCTTTAAAAGGAAGACCGTATTTAGCTTTAGAGTGGCTAACACCACAAAATCCCCACATGAAATCTAGGTGCCAAGTTGAACGACGAAATTCTCCATCAGTTATAACATGATATCCTAATTCTTTTTGTTTACTAATTAATTTTATAATTTCTTCATCTTCAATTTTTTTTAGTTCTTCAAAAGTTATTTTACCTTCTTCAAAATTTTTTCTAGCTTCTTTTAATTGTTGAGGTCTTAAGAAAGAACCTACAAAATCATATCTAAATGGTGTTTGCATATTATTCTCCTAATATATCTAAGTATTTTTTAGCATGATATTTTGCCATATCTAAATTTAAATCTAAATAGTTACCACATTCAACAGGACTTTGCCCTGGAATTTTACCTTCAAACTCTATGATAAATTTCATGCATTCCTTTACCATTTCTTTAGTTGATTCTAAATTACTCTTGCCACTAAGTATTAAATAAAAACCAGTTCTACATCCCATAGGGCCAAAATACATTGTAATATCTTTATAATTATTTCTAAAGAATGTAGCACCTAAGTGTTCAATTGTATGAAGTGGTGCTGTATTCAATACAGGTTCAAAATTTGGTCTTGTAAATCTAAGATCATATGTTGTAAATGTAAAATTATTCATTGTATCTTCACGTGAAACATAAATGCCAGGAAGAAGTGTTAAATGATTAACTTCAAAACTTTTAATTTTTTCCATATAATAACTCCTTTGTACAATAAAAAGTTAATTTATTATATCATTTGATAATTTAATTTTCTATAAAAATGTAAGTAAATATCATTTTGTAAATATAACAATAAAGTTTTGACCAAATTTTGGTATTTTGTTTTCTTGTTCATATATTTGAGTTTTCTATTAACAATATTAATGTTGTTAAATTGTTGAATGTGGACAATTATCTTTAATATGTGATAAAATATTTAAAAAGGAGTGAAATATTATGTCTAATTTCTTAAATAAAAATAATGATGCTTTTAAAAAAGATTTAAACTCTGAAATATTTATAGATAAAAGCTTATTAATTAAAGATGTTAATAAAATATTCGGAACAAACTCCTCTTTTATGTGTGTTACACGTCCTAGAAGATTTGGTAAAACCATGGCTTTATCTATGCTTAATGCCTATTATTCTAAAGGCTCAAACTCCAAAGACCTTTTTAAAGGCCTTCAAATAGAAAATGAAGAAACATATTTAACTCATTTAAATAAACATAATGTTATTTGGATTGATATGTCTAGAATTTACACTGATATAGACAACAAGAATATATTTGTTAAAAAAATTAAAGACAATATTTTATATGATTTTAAAAAAACTTATAAAAACTTTGACTTTTCTAATTTAACACTTGCAGAATCTATTATTGAATTAAATTCAGAGTTGGGTGAACGTTTTATCTTCTTAATAGATGAATGGGATGTTATATATAGAGAACAAGAAAAAAACGTAAAATTATGTGAAGAGTATACAGAATTTTTAAGAGTTTTGTTTAAGTCTATTGATGTTTCATCATGCCTTGATTTAGTATATATGACTGGAATACTTCCTATAAAACGTTATTCCACTCAATCTACATTAAATATGTTTGATGAATATAATATGCTTGATGCAGATAATTTAACTCCATATTTTGGATTTACAGAGGATGAAGTTGAAAATTTATGTCTAAAACATAATAGAAATTTTGATGAAATTAAAACATGGTATAACGGTTATAAATTAAATGATATTAGTTTGTATAACCCAAAATCTGTAGTGGAAGCTATAAGAAAAAATAAATGCAGTGATTATTGGACGCAAACATCAGCTATTGAAGCCGTAACTGATTATATGAATTACGATAGCGGAGAATTAAAAGATATAATTTGCAAAATGCTAGTAGGAAATAAAGTAGAAGTTAATGTTTCACGCTTCAGTAATGACTTAACTAAGGTTAATTCTAGGGACGCAGCACTTACAGTACTTATTCATTTAGGCTATCTAGCATATGATAACATTAAAAAAAAGTGCTATATACCAAATTATGAAATACGTTTAGAATTTATAAATGCTTTACAAGAATTAAATTGGAATGACTTATACAATCCTATTGCCAATTCAAATAAATTATACGAAGAAACCTTAAAAGGTAATACTGATTTTATCAATCAAACATTTGATTTTAATCACAAAGAACTTGCTGGTCCTTTTAATAAAAATAAAGAAGATATATTAGGAGTTATTACATTAATTTCTT